>NZ_LATC01000095.1:0-17384 GCF_001414075.1 Mycobacterium sp. UM_11
AGATGTGTATAAGAGACAGGGGAAAAGACACGCCGCATCGGGCGCCGCAGTTGCGCGATCTTCCCGCGGGCGAGCGCGAATTCGTTGGACAATGGACCGCGGTGCGGCTCGGTTGCCCGCGACCGCAATTGATGATCGCGACGGCGAGTGGAGGTTTCATGGCGACTCCCCGGGACCGGGTGAACCAGCTCGACTTGGTGGCCCGCCTCAAGTCCTCCTACCCCGAACTCCCTGATGCGCCAACGCCCGACCTCATCGATCACGACCGCTTCGCCGCCTATACCAAGACCCCGCACGATGTCGGGGGCGAGCCGGACGCCCCGTTGAGCTTCGAGAACAAGCAGTACGAGATGTGGGAAGAGAACACCTACGTCATGTGCGAGCTGCTCGGCTGGCGCGGGATCTGGCTGTCGGAGGAACGGCGCAGGATGGGCAACGTCGATCTCGGCCGCACCATCTATCTCGGGCTGCCCTATTACGGCCGGTGGCTGCTTGCGGTGGCGCGCGTCCTCGTCGAGAAACACCACATCGGCCTGAGCGAGCTGGCGGAACGAATGGCCGAAGTCAAGGCGCGCTATGCGGGCGGGCTGCAAGGCAGGGCCTTGGCGGCCGAGCCCCGCTGCGAAGGGGATCCCGGGGGGGTGCGGCGCAACGAGCACCACCTCCACGCCGTCGGCAAGGGCGATCCGCAGGTGTATGCCGGACAGGCCGGCCCCCCGAAGTTCGCAGTCGGGGAAAGGGTTTCGGTCCGGGAGCTACCGGTGCTGTTCTACACCCGCACGCAGGAGTATGTCCGGGGCGCCACCGGGGAGATCGCGGCGGTCTCCTACGAAAGCCCCGCGGCCGAGGACGAGACGTGGGACGCCCCCGATCAGAAACCCGAATGGTTCTACATCGTTCGGTTCAACCTCTCCGAGCTGTGGGACGGCTATACCGGGCCGGCCAACGACACGCTGCAGACCGAGCTCCCCGAGCGCTGGCTCGAGGCCGCCGGCTAGTCCCGCCCCGTCGAACGTGCCCTCATCGAATCGCGAAAGGACTTCCAGCATGGCCGATCACGACCACGATCACGACCGCACCGCCGCGCCGATGGTCGACGAGGTCACCGACTTCGAAGTCCTCGAGATCGCGTTGCGCGAATTGTGCATCGAGAAGGGCATTTTCACGGCGGAGGAGCATCGCCGCTTCACCGAGTACGCCGAACAGATCGGTCCGACGCCGGCCGCCCACATGGTGGCCCGGGCGTGGCTCGACCCGGACTACAAGAGGCTGGCGCTGTCCGACCCGCTGGCGGCCAGCAAGGAGGTCGGGGTCGACTGGTTCGAACCCACGGGTTTCGGAACACCCAGCGACTTCACGGCTTTTCACGTCCTCGAGGACACGCCCACCCTGCATCACGTCATCGTGTGCACGCTGTGCTCGTGCTATCCGCGGCCGATCCTCGGCAACTCACCGGAGTGGTACCGGACGCCAAACTTTCGCCGCCGCATCGTGCGCTGGCCGCGCCAAGTGCTCGCGGAGTTCGGCCTGTATCTGCCGGAAGACGTCGAGATCCGGGTCGAGGACTCCAACCAGAAGCACCGCTTCATGGTGATGCCCGTGCGGCCCGAGGGAACCGACGGCTGGACGGAGGACCAGCTGGCCAAGATCGTCACCCGCGACTGCCTGATCGGTGTCGCGCTGCCCAAGCCCGGGGTGACGACGAACGCGATCATCCAAACCCGCCCCGCCACGCATCCCGTCCAACATTGATGGAGCCGAACGTGAGCACGCCCGCTGAGCCGGCGATCGCACCGCTGAGGAAGATCGTCGAGCGCAACCAGGTTTGGAGTCGGATGGCGGCCGAATACGGGGTGGACAATCCCGTACCGCCGTGGAAAACCAGCCTCGACGGCATGTGCGACGCCCTCGACCGAAGCCCTTGCGGCCCGGACGTTTTGAGCTTCATTGACCGGCGCACCGAAGAGGACGCCCTGTCGGCGACCGTGTACGCCGGCCTCCCCTATCCGGAGAACCGCTTGATGGCGCTGGCGCACTCGCTCGTGGCGCGCGGCGTCATCGACGAGGACGAGTTGGCAAGGCGGCTGGAGGCGGTGCGCGCCAGGCTGGAATCCTGACGTCACGCGCGCGCCAGCAACCAGGCCTGACCCTCGCCCTCCCCCGCGGCGACCACGTCCAGTTCGGCAAAGGCCGCCATGAGCTCCCCGGCGGCCGCGCGAAACGGCCCGGGGGCGGCCCCGACCTCACTGAGCACCGCCATCGCCAGCAGCCCGCCGGGCGCCAGCCGGTCGATGATCGCCCGGTCGAGGCGCCGGTCGCGGAATCGGTGGCACAGAATGACGTCCACCGGCGGCCCGGCCGGGAGCCCGTCGTCCAGGTCGGCGGCATCGAAGCCGCACCGATCGCTCACCCCGGCCCGCCGGGCCAGGTCGCGCGCCTGGCCGACCGCCACCGGTGACACGTCCAAGCCGAGCACCCGCAGCCCACGCCTCGCGAGCCACACCGCGCCGAGCCCGGACCCGCACGCGAGATCGAGAGCCGTTCCCGCATTGGGCAGTACGTCCTCGTGGGGGGCCAGGAATTCGGGCGGCCCCACCGCCTCCACCGACGGCGGTGTCTGGGTCGCGTACCGCTCGTCCCAGCGATGCCGGTCCGCCTCGGCCATGGTCGCCACTCTAGAGCCAACCGCTTCGCGCCTGATTCTGGACGGCTGTCCGCAAATCACGCCAGCGGACACCGGGCCATAGCGGAGAACGCCTTCCTACACTGGACGGGTGTCTAGAGATGCGGCGCGGCGGTCGGACCGCCGGCCGGGGCAGACGATCCGCAAGGTCCTCGACGCCGGGCTGGCGGAGCTGCGCGAGTCGTCCTACGCACGGCTGACGATGCGCTCGGTGGCGAGCCGCGCCGGGGTATCGCCGGCCAGCGCCTACACCTACTTCCCGTCCAAGAGCGCGTTGGTGGCGGCGGTATACCTGCGATTCCTGCGCGAGCTGCCGGTGCACACCGACGTCAACGACACGACGAAGACCCGGGTCAGCGCGACGCTGCGGGACATGGCCGTCGTGGTGGCCGACGAGCCCGAGCTGACCGCCGCCTGTGGCGCGGCCCTGATGGCGGACGACCCGGCGGTCAAGCCAATTAGGGAGCAGATCGGCCACGAGGTGTCCACGCGGATCGGCGCCGCCCTCGGGCCGGGCTGGCCCCGCGCCGTGAAATCCACGCTGCAGATGACCTTCTCCGGCGCCCTGATGACGGCCCGCTTCGTCAGCTTCGACGAGATCGCGGGGCAGCTCGACGAGGCCGTCAACCTCATCCTGGGCGCATCGGTGGCCTAACCGGCGGCGCGGCAACGGATTAGCGGCCCGCGGATCGGGCTTTCCGCCGCGCCCGACGCGTGGTGCACATCCGGACTGATCAGCCCCCTGAAGAGGCTATTATCCAGCTGTGGGGTTCACCGACTACGGGTTTGCCGCTCGTTAGATGCGCAGTCACGGTTGGGCAGGAAACACGCCCGCCTCCGACGAGGAGGCCATCGAGCGCATCCTGGATGCGGCCGACACGATCGTCGACGAACGCGGCTCCGCACTCCGGATCGCCGACGTGGCGCGGGCGCTCGGGGTCACCCGTCAGACGGTCTATCGATACTTCCCCGGCACGCGGGCGCTGTTGGTGGCGTCGGCGATGCGTTCGGCCGACGGCTTCCTGGATCGGATGGCGGCCCACCTCGGGGGCGTGACCGACCCGGTGGTGGCCATGACCGAGGGCCTCGCGTTCGCCATCGAGGAACTGGCCTGCGACAACCAGGTCGAGTTCGTGCTCAATCAACGCAGGGGCCACAAGGTCTCGATCGTGTCGGACACCGCCCTGGCATTCGGCCGGTCGATGCTGCACCGCTACGACATCGATTGGGAGAGCTACGGTTTCGACGACGCCGGCCTCGACGAACTGAACGAGTTCAGCCTCCGGTTGCTGCACTCGTTCCTCACCGACCCCGGGCGGCCCGCGCGCAGCGGTGCCGATCTGCGCCGATACCTCACCCGTTGGCTTGGGCCGGCGATCGCCTATCCGCAGATCATGCGCGCGATGGACGCACTGCAGGGCCCCGCGCCGCAGCGCACGCGACGGCGCCCTTCCAAGGCATCCTGACCTGCGTCTGCGAGCGGCGTTGACGACCACCGGAAGGAGCGGGCATGGCGGGCCTGGGACAGATCGCACTCAATAGTGCACCCGTTTTCGGCGGCGCCATGCTGGCCATCGCCGCAGGGCAGTTCAGGGGGCCGGACTATCGCGGCCTGATCGCGCAGGACATGGACTTGCTGGAACGGCTGCCGCCCGAAGCCGCCAAGCGGCGCGCCGATTTGCAACGCAGCATCGACGCGCGCATCGACGACCTGGTCGCGATCGCGGACCGGAATCAGGCGCTGCGCAGGGCGGCGCTGTCGTACCGGGGGAACTGGCGCGACATGGTGCTCGTCATCTGCGCGGTGCTGTTCACCATCGTCTGGTGGGACGTCGACCACAGCAGGGGCAATTGGCTGCCGATGTTCGTCTTGCTGATCCTCCTCACCATCGTGAGCGCCGTGTATGCGTTTCGCGGCGCGCTGCGCGTCGCCACGTCGTACCTGCACCGACGACACGCCCCGGGCGGGGACACGCCGGGGTAGCCCCGGCGTCGGCCGCAACCGCATAACGCGCGCACTTTGTCACCCTGTGACAAAATCACGCTGTGCAGGCGAACACCCTCGGCAAGCTGATTTGTGCTGTCCTTCTACCCTTTTCGGCGCTCACCGTCGCTCCGGTCGCGGCCGCCGAACCGTGCCCCGATGTCGAGGTGGTGTTCGCCCGGGGCACCAACGAGCCGCCCGGCGTCGGCCGGATCGGCCAGAGCTTCGTCGACACCCTGCGCTCCCACGTGGGCGGCAGGTCGGTCGGCGTCTATCCGGTCGACTACCCGGCGACCACGGACTTCCCCCGGGCCGCGGACGGCATCAGCGACGCCGGGGCGCACGTCGAACACATGGCGGTGTCCTGCCCCAGAACCCGGATGGTGCTGGGCGGATACTCGCAGGGCGCGGCCGTGATGGGTTTCGTCACCGAAAGCGCGGTGCCGGACGGGGTGCACCTGGTCCGGTCGCTGCAGCCGATGCCGGCCGAGGTCTCCAGCCACGTGGCCGCGATCGCGCTCTTCGGAAAGCCATCGAGCCAGTTCATGAGCATCCTCAACGAGCCGCCCGTGACGATCGGCCCGCAGTACGCGGGCAAGACCATCGAGTTGTGCGTGCCCGGCGACCCGGTGTGCTCGGACGCCGGGAACCCGGTCGCCCACCGCCAGTACGTCGAGGCGGGCCTGGTCGACCAGGCGGCCGACTTCGCGGCCGGTCGCCTCTAGGCGGGGGCGCCCGGCGTCACCGCGGCCCGGCCTCGAGGACCTCGAGGGCCGCATCGACGTTGGGCATGATCGTCGGGCCGTAGCTGTTCACCAGCTGCCCGAGCGCGCGGGCGATGTGCGGCCCGACGGCGCCGGCGGCGAGCACCTCCTCGGCCAGGACGATCCCGTTGACCACGTGCGCGGCGCTCAGGCGGCCGTCGGCGGTCACCTCATAACGCCAGTCGCCGATCTGCACCCGCTCGGGCTGAGACCGGAAGAAGCCCCGCCGCGCGGGGACCAGGATCACCCCCGGAACCCCGCAGAACACCCGCAGCACCAGCCCGACTCCCCCGGGCCCCGCCAGGGCCGCTCCGATTACCTGGCCGACGCGCTGGTGATCGAGGGTCGTCATCAATCGCTCATGGGCAGTACGAACGACGGGGTCAGCGTTTGCGCCTCACCGCCGCGCCGCACCGCGGTGCCGGCCACATAGAACTCGACCGTGTGGTGTCCCCACGCGTAGTTCGAGATCGCGAAGTGCACGCCGACGACGCCGGTTCCGCCGTCGCGCTCGGCCTCACTTTGCATCCGGGACATGGCCAACTCCCGAGCTTGGTAGCTGCCCTGCGTCCACTGCGGCATCTCGGCGTTGCGTCCCACCTGGCTCAGGGTGCGCAAAAACCCTTGCACGGCAATGTGAAACACGCAGTTTCCCATCACGAACGCCACCGGGGCGAATCCGGACCGCAGGAGGGTCGTCAGATCCTGCCCGGACAGGTGGCTGGTGAACGCTTGCCCGTTGGGGCGCCGGTAGGCGCCGGGCTTCGCGACGTATCGCACCGCGGTTCCGACAGCGATGAACTCCAGATGCTCGCCCTCGCCCTGATGCCGCCATTCGAGACGGACGCCGACCACGCCGTCGGCGCCCAGCGAATCGGCCTCCGCCTGCATCCGCGACATCGCATTCCAGCGCGCGCGATAGGTCGCGTCGGTGAGCACGGGAAGTTCGGATTGTTGCCGGATCCCGGTGAACTGGTAACCGACGTGGTAGACCGAGACGCCCATCACGAGTTCGATCGGCTCGAACCCGGCCCCGTGCAGCAAGGCGAATTCGTTGATCGACAGATCGGAAGTGAACACTTTGCCTGCATGCGACAGCCGTTCGCTGGCCACGGGGTCGAGCGGGTTCGGTTGCATTGTCAAAACACCCTCCTGCGGTTCGCAGGACAGCGTAGGCCGCCCGCACCCACAACGTGCGACTTCGGGGTGGATCGAGGGCGAAATCACGGTGCGCTGACGACGCCGCGCCCGGTACGGCGCGCCGCACCCGCGACGCGCCGGGATCGGTTTGCTGCCAATCGGTCGTGGCGGGCTCAGCGCGCGGGTTGCGCGGCGCCGATCATCTTGTGCAGGTCGTCAATCGACCAGGGTTCGGCCTCGCGGTGGTCGCGGTAACCCAGCAGCCGCGGTGCCGGCCGGTCGAAGCGGCCGACGAATCCGCCTGCGGCAACCAGGATTTGGCCCGTCACCGCCCGGGCCAAGTCGCTCACCAAATAGGCGTAGACCGGGGCCACGAAGGCGGGCGGCGCGCTGTCCAGCGAGGCGCGCATGGTCATTTCGTCCAGCAGCCCCCGGCGGTGCAGGTCCGCGATGTGTTCCTCGTACTCGGCGCCGCTGGACAGGCGCGTCCTGGCCCCGGGACACACGACGTTGGCCCGCACGCCGTGCGCCTTGAGTTCGGCGGCGATCGCCATGGTCAGGGCGTTCACCGCGCCCTTGCCCGCGGGATAGCCGGTCCCGCCGTAATCACCCAGAAACGCGACCGAACTGGTGTTGACGATGGCCCCGTGGCCTTGGGCGGCCATGACGCGGGCCGCCGCGCGGCACGTGTGGAACGCGGTCCCGAGGTGGGCGCTGATCAGGCGGTCGAAGTCCTCCGGCGAGATGTTCAGGATCGAGGACCCGGCCGGCTCGGCGATGCCGGCGCAGTTGATCAGGGCGTCCAGCCGCCCGTGGCTGCGCAGGCAGTCGTCGACCAGCGCACCCGCGATGCGCTCCTCGTCCGCGGGACCGACCACCGCGCTGGCCCGCCCGCCGGCCCCTCTGATTGCGACGACGGTCTCCTCGACCGCGTCCGCGTCCCGCCCGTTGACCACCACGCCGGCGCCGAGCGCGCCGAGCAGTTCGGCGACCGCACGCCCGATCCCGCGGCTGCCGCCGGCCACCACCACTGCGCGCCCGTCCAGCGGGCGGGCACCCGCGCCTGCCATCAGGGGAGCCGTAATGCGTTGGGCGCAAACCGGTCTCGGCGCACGCAGAGACCCGGTCGCGGGAGGGTGGTCACGAACACTAGGCGAACAGTACCCAGCCCCCACGGAAATGAGAACCGCGGCCGGCGCATCGACTGCCGCGGCGAGGGTCCGGCGTTCTTGCGACCGCGGCCTGGATATCTGCCCGCGGTTTGCCGCCGTCCGGTCGGTTCACAACGGAAACTGTTCAAAAACTATCCGAATCGAGTTGGGGCAAGCGATCGCGGGCGTCCGCGATGGGGCGTATAGTCGCCAGTGAAGTCCGTTATGGACGTGTCGCCGTTTAGCTCAAAGCGGCCTGTCAGCCGCACTGCTGCTGAGCACATGGCTCCGGCGAAAACCACCTCGAGTCATCTCCTTGGTAACCCTGCGTGTTGGGAATCGACCCGTCCTGCGGATACAGGTGCATTGAGGCGACTCTGCGCATAACTGCCAGGCCTCGTTGCACACGACTCAGAGGAGTGAGTCAGCAATGCCAAACCGATTGTGCACCAAAGTTTTCAGGATCAGCCGCGCCACCACCGGGCGCGTGCGCCTATGACCGACGTACTAGCCCCCAGCCGTCCCGCCGAGTGCCGCGACAGCAAGTCCGACGATTCCTACGACGACGTGGTCGAAATGTTTGTGGCACTCCGCCAGATGCCGGCCGAGTCGCACGAGTACGGCCGCCAGCGCGAACGCATCGTGGCCCGATGCCTGCCGCTGGCCGACCATGTGGCCAGCCACTTCGCGCGCCGGGGCGAAGGCCTCGACGACCTCGTGCAGGTGGCGCGCGTGGGGCTGATGAACGCCGTCAACCGATTCGACCCGGCCAAGGGGCCCAGCTTCATCGGTTTCGCGGTCCCCACCATGATGGGCGAGGTTCGGCGATACTTCCGGGACTACAGCTGGGGCATGCGGGTGCCGCGCCGGTTGCGGGAACTCCACGTGCAGATCAGCAGGACGACGGGTGACCTGGCCCAGAAGCTGGGGCGTGCGCCCACCGCCGGCGAGTTGTCACAGGTGCTCGAGGTTCCCCGCGAGGAGATCGTCGAATGCCTGGTGGCGGGCGACGCCTACCGGCTGGATTCCCTGGACGCGCCGGTGGGCACCGACGGTTCGGGTACGCCCCGGTCGGTCGCCGACGCGGTCGGCGGCATCGATCCGCAGATCGAGCACATCACCAATCGGGAGGCGCTGCGCGTCCTGGTCGCCGGCCTTCCCGCGCGCGAACGCGAGGTTTTGCGGATGCGGTTCTTCGAATCGATGACGCAGAGCCAGATCGCCGAGCGGATCGGGGTGTCGCAGATGCAGGTCTCCCGCATCCTGGCCAGCACCCTGCGTTGCCTGCGCGACCAGCTCGAATAGGTCGTTGCCGGCCCTCAGGAGCCCTCGAGCGCCACTGCGGCGCGACGTCCGCAATGTACTGTGCGATTCGGAAACGACTCGACTGTGGCGCCGCAGGCCGCCCTGGAAGGGAGCTCGACTTCGATGAGGACTTCACGGACGGTGACAGCGGGCGTCGCGGTCACGGCGGCGCTGGCGGTGGCGGTAGCGGGGTGCGGCGGCAAGAGTTCGACGCCCTCCACGTCGAAACCGGCATCGTCCAGCTCGGCGACCAGCGCGACCAGCGCCGCACCGAGCTCGTCGGCGGCCGCGCAGCCCAACGAGTACACCGGGCTGCTGATCCAGGCGAGCGACATCAACGCCCCGATACCGTTCACGGCCGCCCCACCGACCAGTAACCCGAACGGCCAGCCGGGCGTCGCGACGACCTTCAAAGACGACGACGGCAGCCACGTCATCAAGGACACGATCCAGGTGTTTGCCGACCCCGGCGCCGCCACGAACGCGCTGAACGCGGCCAAGGGCGCTCAGGGTGACGTGATCAAGAACCCGACCACCCAGGCGGCCAACGTCGGCGCCGGCGGGACCACCTTGTTGGGCAACTCGCCGGACCGCAGCAAGGGCGTGACGATAGTGCTCTTCACCGAGGGCAGGGCGTTGGTCACGCTGCAGTTTGACGGGCCGCCCGACACGCTGGCTCCGACCGATTTCGTCAACGACGTGGCCCAGAAACAGGACGCGGCCGTCAAGAAGGGGCTCGGCGGCTGAGCGCGAGCTGACCGCCCACAACCCGAGGAGCCCGATGACCGTCATCAACGGCATGCCGGCCCACGCCCTGCTGCTGCACTTCGTGGTGGTGCTGGTGCCGCTGACCGCCCTGTTGGAGATCGTGTGCGTGCTGTGGCCGACGGCGCGCCGCGGCCCGCTGTTATGGCTCGCGGTGATCTCGGCTGCCGCCACCATGGTGTTGACGCCGATCACGGTGAATGCCGGGGAATGGCTTTACGACCTGAGGGCCAAACCCAGCGCCATCCTGCAAAAGCACGCCACCCTGGGCGGCACGATGAACTACTTCGCCGCCGCACTGCTGGCGGCCGCGCTAGTGCTCGTGGTGATGCGCGTGATCGAACGCCGCTCGGACAAGAGCCGGGTGGCCGTCCGGGCGACCATCGCGATCGTGGTGCTCGCCATTGCCGTCGCGTCGACGGTGCAGATCTACCGCGTGGGCGACGCCGGGGCTCAGTCGGTGTGGGGCGACGAGATCGCGCACCTGAAGAAGGCCCACCCGGGTTAGTTCGTCGCGACGCCTACGGCGTGGGCGTCAGGAGAAACAGCCGGAATTGCCGACCGGCCGCGCGATTCTGGGCCAGCTGATAGTTCGGCCAGTGCGCCAGGACCGTGGACCACGCTTGGTCGCGCTCCTCGCCGGTGAGCAACCGCACGGTCGCCACGAACCGCCGGCCGCGCCGCCGGACGGTAACGCGTTGGGCGGCCTTCAGATTCGCCGACCAGGACGGGTGGCGAGCCCGGCCCCAGTTCGAACCCACCAGCAACAGCCCGCCCTCGACGGGCACGTATTGCACCGTCGCCGTGCGGGCGAGACCGGTCTTACGGCCCGGCGTCGTGATCCGGACGTTCGGAAGTCCGGCGAGGTCCAGCACGCCGAACCGCTCGCCCGTCGCGAACCGCAGCAGCGCCTCCGCGCGTTCCGCCATCGGCTGACCGTTGAGGACCAGCCGGCGGTAGGCCACCGGATTGCGAGCCACCCGCTGGAGCGGATTCATACACCAGACTGTATTCCGGGACGGGGCGGCCCGGGCGGCTGAGCGATGAAATCACCTTGAAGCCCAGGGATTCCGGCGGGACCGTTGTTTATAAGCGGGCGGCGCGCCGTGACAAATAAATTGCTTGATTTAATTCCGTGCGCGGTGTTCACTGAGGCGATGACAGCCGAGCGGATCGTCCGTGCCGACAGGTCGACGGGCACCCGGGAGGCGATCCTGTCGGCCGCGGAAGAACTGTTCGCCGAGCGCGGCATGTACGCGGTGTCGAACCGGCAGATCAGCGAGGCGGCCGGACAAGGGAACAACGCCGCGGCCTGCTACCACTTCGGGACGCGGACCGACCTGCTCCGGGCGATCGAGAGCAAGCATCGGGAGCCGATCGAGGAACTGCGGGCGCAAATGCTGACCGCCATCGAGGACTCGACCGACCTGCGCGACTGGGTGGGTGTGTTGGTGCGGCCGCTCACCGATCACCTGCACGCGCTGGGCACGCCCAGCTGGTACGCCCGGTTCGCCGCCCAGGCCATGGCCGACCCCACGTACCGCCACGTCGTCACCAAGGACGCGCTCGCGTCGCCCCTGCTGGTGCGGACCATCGACGGCATCAACCGGTGCCTACCCGACCTGCCACGGCGGGTTCGTTCCGAGCGAATGGTCATGGTGCGCAACCTGCTGATGCACACCTGCGCCGAGCACGAAAGCGCGCTGGCCGAGCACGGACCTCGTTCGCGTTCGGCCTGGCCGGTCGCCGGCGAAGGCCTGATCGACGCGATCGTCGGCCTGTGGCGCGCCCCGGTCCACGTGGGCGCGGCGGGCGGCCGGCCCGGCGAAACCACCCCGGCCCCGCACCGAGGAGAACGATGACCGACGTCTCGACCGCCACCGATATCCCGGCTTTCCCGATGCCACGGGCACCGGGATGCCCGTTCGCGCCCCCGCCAAAGGTGTTGCAGCTCAACGCCGACAAGCAGCTGAGCCGGGTGCGGATCTGGGACGGCAGCACGCCCTGGCTGATCCACGGCTACGAGGCGATTCGCGCGTTGTTCACCGACTCGCGCACCAGCGTCGACGACCGGCTGCCCGGTTACCCGCATTGGAACGCGGGGATGCTGGCGACGGTGCACAAACGCCCCCGTTCGGTGTTCACCTCCGACGCCGAAGAGCACACCCGGTTTCGCCGGATGCTGTCAAAACCGTTCACGTTCAAGCGGGTTGAGGCGCTGCGACCGGCGGTGCAGCAGATCACCGATGACCACATCGACGCGCTGCTGGCCGGTCCCAACCCCGGCGACATCGTCACCACGCTGGCGCTGCCGGTCCCCTCGCTGGTTATCAGCCAATTGCTGGGCGTGCCCTACGAGGACGCGGATTTCTTCCAGACCCAAGCCCAGCGGGGCATGGGCCGCTACGCCTCCGAGGAGGACACGGCACAGGGCGCCGCATCGTTGGCGAAGTACCTGGCGAACTTGGTGCGGACCAAGATGCAGAGCCCGTCGGAGGATCTGGTTTCCGATTTGGCCGAGCGGGTCAACGCCGAAGAGCTCAGCGTGCGCGAGGCCGCGCAGCTGGCCACCGGCGTGCTCATCGCGGGCCACGAGACCACCGCCAACATGATCAGCCTCAGCGTCGCGGCCCTGCTCGACCACCCCGATCAGCTGGCGCTGATGCGCGACAGCGATGATCCGAAGGTGATCGCCGTCGCGGTCGAGGAATTGATGCGCTACCTGAGCATCATTCAGACGGGCCAGCGCCGCATCGCCGTCGACGACATCGAGGTGGGCGGCGAGACGATCCGCGCCGGCGAGGGCATCATCCTCGACGTCGCCCCGGCGAACTGGGACGCCCGGCAGTTCCCCGACCCCGACCGGCTCGACCTGCGTCGGGAGGACGGCCCGCACGTCGGCTTCGGCTACGGTCGCCACCAGTGCGTCGGGCAACAGCTGGCGCGCATGGAACTGCAGATCGTCCTGCCCACCTTGCTGCGCCGGGTCCCGACGCTGCGGCTCGCGGGGCCGGTCGAGGAGCTGCCGTTCAAACACGACGCGCTGGCCTACGGCCTCTACGAGCTTCCAGTGACATGGTGATGGCCTTCCCCGGGAGCGCCTCCGTCGTCGAGATACCGGACGAACCGGATTGGGCGCGCATGCGTGCGGAGACCGGCGCGCGGCTACGGTCCGCGATGGCCGATCATGGTGTCGCTGCGCTGATCCTGTTGATGAACGGCTACGTCGGATACGCGACGGGCGCCACTTGGCCGCTGCTGGACGCGGGGCTGTCGCACGTGGAGCGCCCGGTAGCGGTCGTCCTCGCCGACGACGAACATCCGCACCTGTTCATGCCGTTCCGCGGCGGGGCTTCGGCGGAATCGCCGGTGCCCGACGACCATCTGCACGGGCCCGTCTACCTCGAATTCGACCATGGGGTCGAGCAATTCGCGCGTGTGCTGGCTGGGCTGGTCCCGTCGGGCGCGAGCGTCGCCGTCGACGAACTGACCGGAGCGATGCGACGGGCCGGCCGTACGCTGTTCCCCGGGGGCGAACCGACGGATGCGGCGATCGTGGTCGGTGCGGCGCAATTGGTGAAGACTCGAGATGAGTTGTCCTGCCTTCGCCGGGCCACCCGCATCACCGAACAGGCGGTCGTGGATGTGCAGCGGGCCCTGGCACCCGGCGTGCGGCAGATCGATCTCTCGGCCAGGTTGGTGCGCCGCGCGTTCGAGCTGGGGGCCACCACCAACATGCTGGAGGCCATCTGGCAGGTGATGCCGAGTTCCCGGGCAGCCGGAGTGTGGACGACGCACGGGGATTTGGCGCTGCCGCTGCTTCCCACCGAGCGCGAATTGGCGGACGGCGATGTGCTGTGGACCGACATCAGCATCACCTATGCCGGATATTGCTCCGATTTCGGCCGGACCTGGGTGGTCGGCCAACCGCCCACGCCACGCCAGCAGGACCAGTTTCGGCAATGGCGAGCCATCCTGGATGCGGTGCTCGCGGTGACCAAAGCCGGTGTCACCTCAGGGGATCTGGCGCGCGCGGCGATCGCCGCCAACGGCGGCCGCAAACCATGGCTGCCGCATTTCTATCTGGGCCACGGCATCGGCACCTACCCCGCCGAAGCGCCGATGATCGGAACCGATCTCGGCGAAGAGTTCGACGACAACTTCGTCTTCGCGCCCGGCATGGTTCTGGTTCTGGAGCCCGTGGTGTGGGAGGACGGCACGGGCGGCTACCGCAGCGAGGAGATCGTGGTCATCACCGAAGACGGCTACCTGCCGATCACCGACTACCCCTACTCCCCCTATGGCGACTGAGGTTCTCCCCGACCCCACCGCGCTGCGCGTGGGCCGCCGGGAACGGGCGCTGGCCCAAATGGACGCACATCGGCTCGACATCCTCGTGCTCGGGCGGCAAGCCAACATTCGCTACGTCACCGGCGCGCCGCAGCTGTGGATAGCCGGCACCCGGCCCTTCGGTCCGATGTGCGTGCTGGTGCGCGCGTCCGGGGACATCTACCTCAACAGCACCGACGACGAGGGGGTCCCGGAGGAGATCGGCCGCGATCACCTCTACGGGCTGGCCTGGAACCCGATGACGCTCATCGACGTGCTGAAGAAGATCGACGGCGCCGACACGGCGCGGCGGGTCGGAACCGATGCGATCACACCGACTTTCGCCGCCCTGCTGCCCGACGCGTTCCCCAATGCGGAGCTCGTCGACGCGGAGCCCGCGATGCGCGCGGCGCGGCGAGTCAAGACGCCCGAGGAAATCACGGCGATGGGCACCGCCCTTCGCGTCGCCGAACACGGATTG
Organism: Mycobacterium sp. UM_11; assembly: GCF_001414075.1. NCBI lineage: Bacteria > Bacillati > Actinomycetota > Actinomycetes > Mycobacteriales > Mycobacteriaceae > Mycobacterium > Mycobacterium sp. UM_11. The sequence goes on from NZ_LATC01000095.1 coordinate 14,603, forward strand.
GCCGCCGCCCTTGCCGAATTCGCGCCGGGAGTGTCGGAGCGGACTCTGACCGGGGCGATGATGGAGGCCATGGCCGCGGGCGGGGTGAGCACGCCGGCCACCCAGGACGCCGCATGGGTGACCTCAAGGGAACACCCGTGGCGGCGCGCCGGTTACGACGAGGTGCGACCGGGCGACCTGGTCGCGTTCTCCGCCGGCGCCCTCGCGAATGGCTATGTCGCCGAGGTCGGTCGGACCTGGCCGGCCGGCGACAACGCCGACGGGGCTACCCGCGACCTGTTCGAGCGGTCGAACACGTTGTACGACAACATGCTTGCGGCGTGCCGGCCCGGCGCGCCGACCGCCGATCTGCTGGCCGCGTATCAGTTGTCCGGCGAGCCGACACCGCCGATGCCGATCGCGCACGGGTTGGGGCTTGGGTTCGATCCGCCGGTGGTGTCCCAAACCCTGCTGGCCGCGGGTGAACGCGACGAGCTGGAGGCCGGCATGGTTTTGGCGATCACCGGCTACGTGTGGCAAGAGCGTGTTGGGGCCGTATTCAGACAGGACGCCGTGCACATCACCGAGGGCGGTCCCGACGTGCTGACCGCCAGCCCGTCGTGGTCCGGTCAATGAAACCACTTGCGTCACTGCGTCGCTGGCCGCGCCATCGTTAGAACTGCGGCATCAGCCCCGGGACACGCGCTGAATCGCGCGCGCCAACGGTCGGCGGCCTGGCGAAGGGGTATTTGGGAGTAATTTCTTCGGCGCATCGATGACTTTGGGCCCTATGCCGCGGAACCTGGGCACCGAAACGATGGCGACGAACTACCAGGCGCTGTGGGGTGTCCCCGATGGCAGGGGTTGAGGCGATGAGGATTCCGCGGTTGCGCTCCTCGCGGGCGGTCCGGCAGATCACTGCGGGCCTGAGCACCCTCGACACTGAGGTTTTCGACGCGATCGCGGAGTCACGGAGTCCGCTGCTCGATAAATTGATGCCGGCGCTCTCCCGGGCGGCCGATCACGGCAAGCTGTGGTTCGCGATTGCGGCGGCGCTAGCGATGTCGGGCAACCGATCCGCCGGCCACGCCGCGGGCCGCGGTGCGGCCAGCCTTGCGGTGGCGAGCCTGGTCACCAATCAGGTGGCTAAGCGGATGTGGCGCCGCAAGCGCCCCTCCCACGAATCCGTTCCGCTGCTGCGACGTCTGCATAAATATCCCAAGTCCAATTCGCTGCCGTCCGGCCACTCCGCCAGCGCCGCCGCCTTCACGGTGGGCGTCGGGATGGAAAACCCGATGCTGGGGCTGCTGATCGCGCCGCTTGCCGGCCTCGTCGGGGTTTCCCGCGTCGGAACCGGTGCGCACTATCCCAGTGACGTGTTTGCGGGCGTCGGCATCGGCGCGTCGATCGCAGTCCTGGGCTCGCGCTTGGTCCCGCCGATAGCCGAGTACAAGCTCCCCTCGGCCGACCCGCTACGCATCGAGACGCCGCCCCGACCCGATGGCGCCGGGGTGGTCCTCGTGGTCAATCCCGCTTCGGGGAGCGGGAGCGGGGCGCGCGTCATCGGCGAGGTTCGACGAGAACTGCCGAATGCCGAGATCGTCGAACTCACCAAGAACGAGAACATCACAAACGTGTTCCGTGCGGCAGCCGAACGGGCTGAGGTACTCGGCGTCGGTGGTGGCGACGGAACGGTGGCGTGCGCAGCGGCCATCGCGGTAGACACCGGACGGCCGCTCGCGGTCTTCCCGGCCGGCACGTTCAACCACTTCGCGAAGGACATCGGGTGCGACCACCAAGCCAAGACGATCCGTGCCATACAGCAGGGCACCATTTCGTGCGTCGATCTGTTGTGCTTCAACGATTCCCAGGTGATCGTCAACACCGCAAGCATCGGTACCTATCCGAGGCTCGTGCAAACGCGCGAACGGTTGGAGCACACAATAGGCAAGCCGTTAGCAGCCGCCTACGCAATGCTTCGCGTCCTGCGCCATGAGCAGCCGGTGCGAATCAGCTACGACAACAAGACTATGCAGACATCGCTGGTCTTCCTGGGCAATTCGATCTACCTACCGTCCGGCTTCGCGCCCGCGCAGCGCAGCCGGTTAGACACCGGGTTGATCGATGTTCGCATTCTGGAGACAGGCCGCCCTTTCAGCAAGACTCGAGTCATGACGGCACTCATGCTGGGGCGGCTGCAACGCAGCCGGCTATATCACGAGCATCACGTTCCCGAGTTCAGCTTCCGATCCGTTGACGGGCCGACCGCCGTGGCGATGGACGGCGAGGTGGATGGACAGCACGAGCATGCACGCTTCACCGTCCGGTATCGGGCTCTGCCGGTGTTCTGCCCATCGCGACGGCGCTGAGCTTCACAGCCGGACCGCCGCCGCGGTTACGCGGAAGCCCGTTCCCCGGTCAGATCGAGGGCGATATCGATAAGCATGTCCTCCTGGCCGCCGACCAAGCCCCTGCGGCCGGCTTCGACCAGAAGCGTGCGCGCATCAACGCCGAACCGTTCGGCAGTTGCCTCGGCATGACGCAGGAAACTTGAGTACACGCCCGCGTATCCCAACGTCAACGTCTCCCGGTCCACACGCACCGGACGCTGCTGCAGGGGCCGCACAAGATCGTCGGCGGCGTCCTCCAGCGCGTTGAGGTCACAGCCGTGTTGCCAGCCCATCCGGGTGGCCGCCGCGACGAAGACCTCCAGTGGCGCGTTACCGGCGCCGGCGCCCATACCCGTCAGTGATGCGTCGACGCGGTGAGCGCCATGCTCCACGGCCTGTCTCTTATACACATC
>NZ_LATC01000096.1:0-17262 GCF_001414075.1 Mycobacterium sp. UM_11
GTGTATAAGAGACAGATCCAGCACCGCGCCGGCATGCAGACCTCCAAGACCATCGTCGCCGTCAACAAGGACGAAGAGGCGCCGATCTTCGAGATCGCCGACTACGGCGTGGTGGGCGACCTGTTCAAGGTCGCACCGCAGCTGACCGACGCCATCAAGCAGCGCAAGGGCTGAGCCTCTCGGCCCAAGAGCCCCCGACGCGGCGTCGGGGGCTCTTGCGTATGCGTGGACCGCGTCAAGGCCGCGTCAAGGGGCCCCGGTCAGCATTGCGTCGATGCGCCGCAACGCAATTGAGCACACCGTGACGTAGGGCGCCGACCACCACGGAACGGCCATCCCCACGCGTGACCCGTCGCCCATCGGCTCGACCCAGTGCCGCGTCGCCGGGACGCCCGCCACCTTCCACGCCCAGCTTCGCCCCGGCTCGAATTCGGTGATGACGAACGGGACCTCGAGCAACAGCGGCGTGCGCACGGTGCCCGTTGCGTGCAGACCCAACTCGGTGTGCGGTTCGTCGAGCCTGGCGCCGCGAATCGACGGACCCCATTTGGGCCACGCGTCCAGATCGACCAGCAATTCCCACACCGCCGACGGCGGCGCCGCGATCGCGCGGTCGGCGGTGAACATCATGGGAGACGGCATACCCGCAATGACCCGCCGTGACCCGAAGACGGCCGCGGGGGCGTCCCGGCAACCACATTTCGTCATCTGACGTGCACGGACACGTCACAGCGACGATGCCGACTCGCTCATCGATTGCGCAACGTTGGTTTACATGAGCATTGCTTCTGTCCTGATTCCGAGCGACAAGCCCGACGGCGCGACGACGGCGTCGCCCGGTGGGCCGCGTTACTCGCTGTTGCTGTCCACCGACGCCGCCATGATCGAGGCGGCGCAGCGGCTCCGGTACGACGTCTTCAGCAGCACGCCGGGCTTCGCACTGCCCACCAACGACGACGAACAACGGGACGTCGATGAGTTCGACGAGCACTGCGACCACCTGCTGGTGCGCGACGACGCGACGGGCGAACTGGTGGGTTGCTACCGCATGCTGGCCCCGGCGGGCGCCATCGCGGCCGGGGGGCTCTACACCGCGACGGAATTCGACATCCGCGCGCTCGACCCGCTGCGGCCCTCGCTGGTCGAGATGGGCCGCGCCGTGGTGCGCGATGGCCACCGCAACGGCGGCGTCGTGCTGCTGATGTGGGCCGGGATCCTGGCCTACCTGGACCGATACGGCTACGACTACGTGACCGGCTGCGTGTCGGTGCCCATCGGCGGGGATTCCGACGACCCCGAAAACCGGGTGCCGGGCCGCCAGCTGCGCGGGGTGCGCGATTTCATCCTGAGCCGTCACGCCGCACCCCCGCAGTACCGGGTGCGCCCCCACCGGCCGGTGGTCGTCGACGGCACGGCGCTCGACGACATTCCGGCGCCGGCGCGGCCGTCGGTTCCGGCGCTGATGCGCGGTTACCTGCGGCTGGGAGCCCAGGTGTGCGGTGAGCCGGCGCACGACCCCGATTTCGGCGTCGGCGATTTCTGCGTCCTGCTGGATAAGCGGCGCGCCGATACCCGATATCTGAAGCGGTTGCGGTCGGTGTCGGCCGCCTCGGAGATGGCCGGCGGCGACCGATGAACGCCACCGCGGGCACCGCGCACTCCTGGTTACCGCGCGCATCGTGCGACGCCGGTTGCGTGGGCATGGGCGACGTGGCCCCGTCGCCGCCGCTGTTGGTGGCGCTGCGGGTGACGCTTCGGGTCCTGCTGGCGCTGCTGCTGGCGCCCGGAGTGGTGCTGCTGGCGGCGCCGCTGCCGGGACGCACGAGCGTGCAGCGCATCTATTGCCGGATGGTGTTGCGCTGCCTGGGGGTCCGAATCACGGTGTCCGGCAGCCCGATTCGCAACCTGAGCGGGGTCCTGGTCGTCAGCCCGCACATGTCCTGGCTCGACGTCTTCGCCATCGGGTCGGTGCTGCCGGGGTCGTTCGTCGCCCGCGCCGACATGTTCACCGGGCCCGCCACCGGAATCGTGGCGCGCATCCTCAAGATCATCCCGATCGAGCGGTCCAGTTTGCGCCGGCTGCCGGCGGTGGTCGACGCCGTCGCCCGCCGGCTGCGCGGCGGTCAGACGGTGGTGTGCTTCCCGGAGGGCACCACGTGGTGTGGTCGGCGCGGCGACGATGCCGCGGCGGGCGGGGCCGGACAGCCTCACCGGGGCGGTGGCGCGTTCTATCCGGCCATGTTCCAGGCCGCGATCGACGCCGGCCGGCCGGTGCAGCCGCTTCGGCTGACCTACCACCACGTCGACGGGAGCGTCTCGACCGTGCCCGCGTTCGTCGGCGACGAGACGCTTGTGCGGTCCATCCGGCGGCTGCTCACCGTGCGCCGCACGCTGGCGCGCGTGCACGTCGAATCTCTGCAGCTGCCGGGGACCGACCGGCGGGCCCTGGCGACCCGCTGCCAGTCGGTGGCGTGCGTCGGGCCGGCCCGCGGCGCCGATCACCGGCCCGTGCTGGTGGCCTCGTAGCCGAAGGCCTCGCGACCAGCCGGTATCGTGGGTCGGGTCATGGTCTACCTGGATCACGCCGCTACCACGCCGATGCACCCCGCCGCCGTCGAGGCGATGACGGCGGTGCTCGGCACCGTCGGCAACGCCTCCTCGCTGCACACCAGCGGCCGGACGGCGCGGCGGCGCATCGAGGAGTCCCGCGAGCTGATCGCCGACCGGCTGGGCGCACGGCCGTCCGAGGTCATCTTCACCGCCGGTGGCACGGAGAGCGACAACCTGGCCGTCAAGGGCATCTATTGGGCCCGCCGCGACGCCGAACCGCGGCACCGGCGCATCATCACCAGCGAGGTGGAACACCACGCCGTTTTGGACTCGGTGAACTGGCTGGCCGAACACGAGGGCGCCGAGGTGACCTGGCTGCCGACCGCCGCCGACGGCTCGGTGTCGGCGGCCGCGCTGCGCGAGGCGCTGCATCACCACGACGATGTCGCGTTGGTGTCGGTGATGTGGGCCAACAACGAGGTGGGCACCGTCATGCCCGCCGCCGAGCTCGCCGGCCTCGCCGCCGAATTCGGGGTTCCGATGCACAGCGACGCCGTGCAGGCGGTGGGGCAGTTGCCGGTGGACTTCGCCGCCAGCGGGCTCTCGGCGATGAGCGTGGCCGCGCACAAGTTCGGCGGCCCGCCCGGCGTGGGCGCCCTGCTGCTGCGCCGCGACGTGACGTGCGTCCCGCTGGCGCACGGCGGCGGCCAGGAGCGTGACATCCGCTCCGGCACCGCCGACGTCGCCGGTGCCGTCGGCATGGCGGCCGCCGCCCAAATCGCGGTGGACGGGATCGAGGCGAACAGCGCGCGGCTGCGGTCGCTGCGCGACCGGCTGATCGACGGCGTGCTGGCCGGCATCGAGGACGTCAGCCTCAACGGTGCGCGCGACCCCCTTCGGCTTCCCGGCAACGCGCACTTCACGTTCCGCGGCTGCGAGGGCGACGCGCTGTTGATGCTGTTGGACGCCAACGGAATCGAGTGTTCGACCGGATCGGCGTGCACCGCCGGCGTCGCGCAGCCGTCGCACGTGTTGGTCGCCATGGGCGCCGACCCCGCCAGCGCCCGCGGGTCGCTGCGACTGTCATTGGGGCACACCAGTGTTGACGCCGACGTCGATGCGGTGTTGCAGGTGTTGCCGGCGGCGGTCGACCGCGCCCGTCGGGCCGCACTCGCCGCGGCGGGGGCGTCCTAGGTGAAGGTTCTCGCCGCGATGAGCGGCGGCGTCGACTCCTCGGTCGCCGCCGCACGCATGGTCGACGCCGGGCACGACGTGGTCGGCGTGCACCTGGCGTTGTCAACCGCCCCGGGAACTTTGCGTACCGGCTCGCGCGGGTGCTGCTCGAAAGAAGACGCGTCTGACGCGAGTCGCGTCGCCGACGTGCTCGGAATCCCCTTCTACGTCTGGGATTTCGCGGAAAAGTTTCAGGCCGACGTGATCGACGACTTCGTGTCGTCGTACGCGCGCGGCGAAACACCCAACCCCTGCATCCGCTGCAATCAGCGGATCAAGTTCTCGGCGTTGTCGGCGAAAGCCCTTGCGCTGGGCTTTGACACGGTGGCCACCGGCCACTACGCCAGGTTGTCCGGTGGGCGGCTGCGCCGCGCGGTCGATCCGGACAAGGACCAGTCGTATGTGCTGGCCGTGCTGACCGCAGGGCAGCTGGCGCGCGCCACGTTTCCGATCGGCGACACCCCCAAGTCGCAGATCCGCGCCGAAGCCGCCCGCCGCGGCCTGGCGGTCGCCGAGAAGCCGGACAGTCACGACATCTGCTTCATCCCGTCCGGCAATACCCGCGCCTTCCTGGGCGAGCGCATCGCCGTCCGCCGCGGCGCCGTGGTCGGCGCCGACGGTGCGGTGCTCGCGGAGCACGACGGGGTGCACGGTTTCACCATCGGCCAGCGCAAGGGCCTCGGCATCGCCGGGCCGGGGCCCGATGGTCGTCCGCGCTATGTGACGGCCATCGACGCCGATACCGGGACCGTGCGGGTGGGGGAGGCCGCCGACCTCGACGTGCGCGAGTTGCGGGGACGCGAGCCGGTCTTCACTTCGGGACGGCCGCCCTCGGGCCCCGTCGAATGTGAGGTGCAGGTGCGGGCGCACGGCGAAACCGCCGGGGCGGTAGCCGAATTGGTGGGCGACGAGCTGGTGGTGCGGTTGCGTGTCCCGCTGCGCGGCGTCGCCTGCGGCCAGACGCTCGTGCTGTATCGCCCCGACCCGGACGGCGACGAGGTGCTGGGCAGCGCCACCATCACCCGCACGGCGCGTTAGGACGGCATGTTCGCCACGATGTTCGTCATCACGATGTCGGACACCGATTGCGCGAACCCGCAGAAGGTGACCTCCAGGATGGCCACCGACCGCAGCCGGTAGTCGCGGCCGCATCCGCCCGGCCGCAGGTGCAGCGAACCGCCGTCGGCCTTCCAGTCGCCGACGTATTGCTGTCCGTCCGAGCCGTTCGCGCAATCCCCGACCGTGGTCACCAGCGCACCGAACGCGCGCTGTGCGGTGTCGACGTCCCGGTAGGCGGCGGCACCCTCCGAGATCAGCGCCCCGTCGGGCGGATCCTGGAAGGTCGTCTTGTGGAACTCCTCGACGTCGGGCCCGAACGTCGCCGTCTCGGCATAGATGAACCGGCACTCGCGCGGCGTGGTGCCGGCGAGCGCCTCGATGTCCACCGGGCGGGTGCCGTCCATCGAGGGGATGATCGTCAGGTGCTCGCCCGCGCCGGTGATCGCGCGCATTCGCGACTGGTCCAACAGGATGGTATCGACGTTGATCCCCTGCACGTCCCGCCGCGGGGAACCGAATCCGGCCACCGCCGCGCCGTCCACCACCCGGGTGCATCCCGCAGCCAGCACCACGGCCCCGCATATCAGCAGCGGCCGTGCCGATCTCGCCATCCGCGACATGTTCCGCACCCTTCTTGCGTCGAACCTACCCGTGCCGTCCCACGGCACGCACCCCCTGGCGGACCCCGACCGGGGTGGTGTCGAATACGGTTGGGCCGGTGAGTGTTTTCGCGCATCCCTTCGCCAGGGCCAGTGGAGTCGGATCCTGGCCCGGCAGCGCGCCACGGGAGGCCGCCGAAGTCGTCGTCGGCGAGTTGGCCGGCGGGCTGGCTCACATCGTCGAGCTGCCCGCCCGAGGCGTCGGCGCGGACACGCTCGGCCGGGCCGGTGCGCTGCTCGTCGACGTGGCGATCGATACCGTGCCGCGCGGCTACCGCGTCGCCGCTCGGCCCGGCGCGGTCACCCGCCGCGCCGTCAGCCTCCTCGACGAGGACATGGACGCGCTGGAAGAGGCCTGGGAGGTGGCCGGCCTGCGCGGCGGCGACCGCGTGGTCAAGGTGCAGGCTCCTGGGCCGATCACGCTGGCGGCCGAACTCGAGCTGGCCAACGGCCATCGGGCGATCACCGACCCCGGCGCCGTGCGCGATCTGGCGGCGTCGCTGGCCGAAGGCGTCGCCGCCCACCGCGCGGCGCTGGCCCGCCGGCTCGAGACGCCGGTGGTGGTGCAGTTCGACGAGCCCTCGCTGCCGATCGCACTGGGCGGACGGCTGGCCGGTGTGACGGCGCTGAGCCCGGTGGCGCCGCTGGACGAGGCGGTGGCCCTCGCCCTGCTCGACGGCTGCGTCGGCACGGTGGGAGGCGAGGTGCTGTTACATTGCTGCGCGCCGGAGTTGCCGTGGAACATGTTGCTGTACAGCAGCTTCGGTGCGATTTCGGTGGCCGCGGCCACCCTGGCCGCGGCGGATCTCGACGGCATCGCCGCCTTCGTCGAATCGGGTCGCGCGGTCATGCTGGGCGTGGTCGCCGCCAGCGCCCCGCCGCGGCGGCCGTCGGCCGAAGAGGTGGCCGCCGCGCTGGTGGCGGTGACGGATCGCCTTGGCTTTGCGCGCTCGGCGCTGCGCGACCGCATCGGCGTCACCCCGGCGTGTGGTCTGGCCGGCGCGACGCCCGAGTGGGCCCGCCTGGCGATCGGGCTGGCCCGCCGGGCGGCCGAGGCGTTCGTGCAGGACCCCGACGCCATTTAGCCATCGCTTGAAAACCGATCGCCAGCAAACACGCGGCGACTACCATCTCGACAATGGTCATGAGCGAACTTGCGGACTCCTGCACCCTTTGGACGGGTTTTGACATATCGATCGTCGCCCGCAGTTACGCGCAATTCACCGGCATCCTCGCCGGGTTTGCCTTCGTCGTCATAAATCTCGTGATCGATCGCGCCTACCGGCGCCGCGGCGAGGGTCGTCCGCTGGAGCCGCGAGAGGTCGAACACGAGACGCAAGTGGGAATCGCATTGGTGTGTGCGTTTCTGGGCCTGTTTCTGACCACCCTGCGATACGCCTTGCTGGCCGGCGAAAGCGGATGCTCGTTGACCGAGGGACGGGCCGCGTCGGCGGAGGTGCTCACCGCCGTCTCGTTCGCCGCCTCCATCTACATGCTGCTCAACGCGATCGTGCAATTCTTCTCGGGCTCGGCCGGGGTGCTCGCCAAGCACTGCGTGTTCGTTCTGGTGGTGCTCGTTCCGCCGATTTCGGTGTTCCTCGTCGAAGACACGCTCACGCACCTGGCGCTGGCGCTGGGTGATCCGGACAAACACCAGCCGCTGCAGCCGCTGTGGGATTGGGCCGTGCGGCTCGCGATTCCGATACCGCTGGCGGTCGGGTTCGTCGGCGCCGTCGCGTGGTTCCTCGGGATCAACAGGCGGCGTTCGGAAGAACCCGTCGGCCGCTTCGCGCGACAATTCCGAACGACCGTCCCGTACATCACGGTGGTCGTGGTCGCCGCGGTGATGGTGCGGTCGGTCGTGAAATTGCGCTACGCGAACACCGCCACGCACATCAGTCCGGCCGAGGCCTGGGTATGGGTCGGCGTGCTCAGTGTTGCTTTGCTCATCCAGGCTGCGGCTTTGTCAATTCAAAAAGGCGTGGAAGTTCCATTCGGCGGTTTCCCGGACAAGGCCGAACCGTCGACCTGAGTTTCGGGCCGCCTTGCGGGCGTGGTGTCGGCGGCCTCGGATAGCCTGCGAGGGTGAGCTCGCCACAAGCTGATCCGGTGTCACCCGAGGTTCGGCGCCAGTGGCAGGAACTGGCCGGTGCGGTCCGCGAACACCAGTTCCGCTACTACGTCAAGGACGCTCCAATCGTCTCCGACGCCGAATTCGACAAGATGTTCAACGACCTTGTCGCGCTTGAGGATCGTCATCCCGAGCTGCGCGTCCCGGATTCCCCGACGCAACTGGTCGGTGGAGCCGGCTTCGCCACCGACTTCACCGAGGCCGAGCACCTCGAGCGGATGCTGAGCCTGGATGACGTCTTCGACCGCGACGAGCTGGTCGCCTGGAGCAACCGCGTCGAGAACGAGATCGGCCGCGACCCGCACTACCTGTGCGAACTCAAGATCGACGGCGTCGCGTTGTCGCTGGTGTATCGCGACGGCCGCCTGGAACGCGCCGCCACGCGCGGCGACGGACGGGTGGGCGAGGACGTGACCCTCAACGCGCGCACCATCGAGGACGTGCCCGAACGGCTCAGCGCCAGTGCCGACTTCCCGATTCCCGCGGTGCTCGAGGTGCGTGGCGAGGTGTTCTTCCTGCTCGCCGATTTCGAGGCGCTCAACGCCAGCCTGGTCGAGGACGGCAAGGCGCCCTTCGCCAATCCGCGCAACAGCGCGGCCGGGTCGCTGCGCCAGAAGAACCCGGCGGTCACCGCCCGGCGCCGGCTGCGGATGATCTGTCACGGCGTCGGCCGCACCGACGGGTTCTCGCCCAAAACCCTGCACGAGGCGTACACGGCGCTGAAGGCCTGGGGACTGCCGGTGGCCGAGCAGACGACGCGGGTGCACGGGCTGGCCGCGGTCGAAGAGCGGATCGCGTACTGGGGCGAGCAGCGCTACGACCTGGCGCACGAAATCGACGGCGTGGTGATCAAAGTCGACGACTTCACGCTGCAGCGCCGGCTGGGTACGACATCCCGGGCGCCGCGGTGGGCGGTCGCGTACAAGTACCCGCCGCAGGAAGCCCAGACCAAGCTGCTCGACATCCGCGTGAACGTCGGGCGGACCGGCCGCGTCACGCCGTTCGCGTTCATGACGCCCGTCAAGGTCGCGGGGTCGACGGTGGGCCTGGCCACCCTGCACAACGCCGCCGAGGTCAAGCGCAAGGGGGTGCTGATCGGCGACACCGTGATGATCCGCAAGGCCGGCGACGTGATCCCGGAGGTGCTCGGCCCCGTCGTCGACCTGAGGGACGGGTCCGAACGCGAATTCGTCATGCCCACAACGTGTCCCGAATGCGGCACGACGCTGGCCCCCGCCAAGGAGGGCGACGCCGACATCCGGTGTCCCAACGCCCGGTCCTGCCCGGCGCAGCTGCGGGAGCGCGTCTTCCACGTCGCCGGTCGGGGTGTGTTCGACATCGAGGGGCTCGGCTACGAGGCGGCCATCGCGCTGCTCAAGGCCGGGGTGATCGCCGACGAGGGCGACCTGTTCACCCTCACCGAGGACGACCTGTTGCGCACCCAGCTGTTCCGCACCAAGGCCGGAGCCCTGTCCGCCAACGGCAGGCGGCTGCTCGACAACCTGGACAAGGCCAAGGCGGTGGCGTTGTGGCGCGTGCTGGTGGCGCTGTCCATCCGCCACGTCGGGCCGACGGCCGCGCGCGCCCTGGCCACCGAGTTCGGCAGCCTGGACGCGATCATGTCGGCGTCCACCGAGCAGCTGGCCGCGGTCGAGGGTGTCGGGCCGACCATTGCCGCCGCGCTCACCGAGTGGTTCACCGTCGACTGGCATCGCGCGATCGTCGACAAGTGGCGGGACGCGGGCGTGCGGATGGCCGACGAGCGCGACGCCAGCGTGGCCCGCACCCTGGAAGGGCTGACAGTCGTCGTCACCGGCTCATTGACCGGTTTTTCGCGTGACGACGCCAAGGAGGCGATCATCGCGCGCGGCGGGAAGGCCGCCGGTTCGGTGTCGAAGAAGACCGACTACGTCGTCGCCGGCGACTCGCCGGGCTCCAAGTACGACAAGGCGGTCGAGCTCGGCGTGCCGGTCCTCGACGAGGACGGTTTCCGCAAGCTGCTGGCCGAAGGGCCGCCGAAAAACCCGGCGGACTAGGCCCATGTCCGGTCGCCACGGCGATTCCACCCGCAGCCTCAAAGCCGTTAGCCCACAGGCGATTCCGGGTCAACCGGTCGTACCGCAGGCGGTGCTCGCCGCGACCTATCACCTGGCCGTTGACGAGGCGGAGGCGCCGGACAGCTACGGTCGCGGCTCCAATCCGACGTGGGACGGTCCCGTCGCCGACGGGTTCGCGCGCATCTCGCTGGGCATCGAAGACACCGAGGATCTCGTCGCCGACATCGAGCAGGCGCTCGCGGCCATCCGGCGATAAATTAGCCCGCATCGCCCCGGCAGTCCTATCGTGGGCGCTATGACCCAGACGGCCGAGGCGTACGCGCAGACGTCACCGTGGTCGCCCCGTGAGGGCGAGATTCTGGCGGTGACGCTGCGCCTGCTGCAGGAACACGGCTATGACCAGCTGACGATCGACGCCGTCGCCGCGGCCGCCCACGCGAGCAAGGCCACCGTGTATCGGCGCTGGGCCTCGAAGGCCGAATTGGTGTTGGCCGCCTTCATCGAAGGCGTGCGCCTGGTCGCCGTCGCACCCAACACCGGCACGCTGCGCGGCGACCTGCTGAGCCTGGGGGAGACGTGTGGTCAGCATGGCCGCGAGCACGCCAGCACCATTCGCGCGGTGATGGTCGAGGTGTCGCGGCACCCGGCGCTCAACGACGCCATGCAGGAGCAATTCCTCAAGCAACGCAAGGCGTTGCTTCAACATGTCCTGCGCCAAGCCGTCGACCGCGGTGAGATCACCGAGGACGTGATCAGCGACGAGCTCTGGGATCTGTTGCCCGGCTATCTCATCTTCCGGTCCATCATTCCCGGCCGGCCGCCCACCCGTCGCACCGTCCAAGCGCTCGTGGACGGGTTTCTCATCCCGGGCTTGACCAGAACCAAGGGGTAACGCAGCGTTAACCGCCGAAGCGGAATGTGTACGCTCGCGTCTCTTGTGCAGTACGGTCCCGTACCGTACTGTCATAGCTGTCGATCACGCCCGGCCCGCCCGGCAGCTGCCCTGGGAGTCGGGGGTGATCTGGTCGCCCGATGATCGAAAGGTGAACGGGTGAAGGGGATTTCGATGACCTCACTGGTCAGGCGAGGGTGGATGGTGCTGGTCGCGGTGTTGGTCGTCGCGCTCGCCGGCTTCGCCATCTATCGCCTGCACGGAATCTTCGGCTCGCACGACACCACGTCGGCCAACAGCGGCCTCTCGAACGAGATCGTCCCGTTCAATCCCAAACGCGTGGTGCTCGAGGTCTTCGGCGCGCCCGGCGCGACCGCGACCATCAATTACCTTGATGTCAACGCCCAGCCCCAGCAAGTCAAGGACGCGACGCTGCCCTGGTCGTTCACCATCACCACGACGGAGCCGGCCGTCCTCGGCAACGTCGTCGCGCAGGGCAACGGCGACACCCTCGGCTGCCGCATCACGGTCAACGGCGAGGTGAAAGACCAACGCACCGTTGACAAAGTCGACGCCTACACCTACTGCCTGGACAAGTCCGGATGAGCGACCAGCACGAGTCGCGGGGCTTCGTCCCGCGCACCATCCGCCGGCTGGCATTGCCGATCCTGCTCTTCTGGGTGGCGCTGGCCGCGATCACGAACATCGCGGTGCCGCAGCTGGAAGAGGTTGGCAAGACCCACAACGTCGCGCTGAACTCACCCGACGCACCGTCGCTCAAGGCGATCAAGCGTATCGGCGAAAAGTTCCACGAATTCGACACCGACAGTTCGGCGATGATCGTGCTGGAAGGTGACCAGCCGCTCGGCGCGGACGCGCACCGCTTCTACGACGAGCTGGTCCGCAGGCTCGAGCAGGACCGCAAGCACGTCGAACACGTGCAGGACTTCTGGGGTGACACCCTGACCGCGGCCGGGTCGCAGAGCGGCGACGGCAAGGCCGCCTACGTCCAGCTCTTCCTCGCGGGCAACCAGGGCTCGGCATTGGCCAACGAGGGCGTCGGCGCGGTGCGCGACATCGTCGAGCACCTGAAGCCGCCGCCGGGGGTGCGGGCGTATGTGACCGGCGCGGCGCCGCTGATTTCCGATCAGTTCGACGTCGGCAGCAAGGGAACCGCGAAGGTCACCGCGATCACCGTCGGCGTGATCGCCGTGATGCTGTTCTTCGTCTATCGGTCCGTCCTCACCACGCTGCTGGTGCTCGCCACGGTCTTGATCGAGATGTCCGCGGCCCGAGGCCTTGTCGCGTTTCTCGGAAACGCCGGCGTCATCGGGTTGTCGACCTACGCGACGAACCTGTTGACGCTCTTGGTGATCGCCGCGGGAACCGACTACGCGATCTTCTTCGTGGGCCGTTACCAGGAGGCGCGCGGCACCGGTGAGGATCGCGAAAAGGCCTTCTACACCATGTATCACGGCACGACGCACATCGTGCTGGGATCCGGGCTCACCGTCGCCGGCGCGGTCGCCTGTCTGAGCTTCACCCGACTGCCCTACTTCCAAAGCCTGGGCATCCCCGCCGCGCTGGGCATCGTCGTCGCGCTTTGCGCCGCGCTCACCCTGGGGCCGGCCATCCTCACCCTGGGCGCCAAGGTCGGCATCTTCGACCCCAAGCGGGCGATCAGAACCCGCGGCTGGCGGCGGATCGGCACCGCCATCGTCCGCTGGCCGGGGGCCGTGCTCGCCGCGGCCTGCGCGCTGGCGCTGGTGGGGCTGATCGCCTTGCCCGGGTACAAGACCAGTTACGACACCCGCCCCTACATGCCCGCCAGCGCGCCGGCCAACATCGGGTACACCGCGGCCGAGAAGCATTTCTCGCGGGCCCGGCTCGAGCCCGAATTGCTCATGGTGGAAACCGATCACGACATGCGCAACCCGGAAAGCATGCTCATCCTGGACAAGGTGGCCAAGGCGGTGTTCCACGTTCCCGGCGTGGCGCAGGTGCAGACCATCACCCGGCCCTTGGGCACCCCGCTGGTGCACAGCTCGCTCGCGTTCGTGGTCAGCAATTCCAGCGCGGCGCAGCAGGAAAACCTGACGTACCAACAAGATCGGGCCAACGACGCCCTCAAGCAGGCCAACGAGCTGAACAAGACCATCAACATCTTGAGGCAGCAATACGTATTGCAGCAGCAACTCGCCAACACCACCCACGACGAGACGCAGAGCTTCCACGACACGCTCGGCACGATCCAGGATCTGCGCGACAAGATCGCGAACTTCGACGACTTCTTCCGGCCGGTCCGCAGCTACTTCTATTGGGAGCGGCACTGTTACGACATCCCGGTCTGCTTCGCGTTCCGCTCGCTGTTCGACGCGCTCGACGGCATCGATCAGCTCACCGAGAAGTTCGAAAACCTCACGGCCTCCCTCGACCAGCTCGACGCGCTGCAGCCGAAACTGGTGGCGCTGATACCGCCGCAGATCGACAGCCAGCAGACCAATCGCGATCTGACGCTGGCCAATTACGCCACGCTGTCCGGCATTTACGCGCAGACCGCTGCCGCGATCGACAACGCGACGGCGTTGGGGCGGGCGTTCGACGCGGCCAAGAACGACGACACGTTCTATCTGCCGCCCGAGGTGTTCAACAACCCCGACTTCAAGCGCGGGCTCAAACTGTTCCTCTCGCCGGACGGCAAGGCCGCTCGCATGATCGTCACGCATGAGGGCGATCCGGCCACGCCCGCGGGCATTTCGCACATCGATCCCATGGCCAAGGCGGCGCACGAGGCGCTCAAGGGCACGCCGATGGCGGACGCGGGAGTCTATCTGGGCGGAACCGCCGCGACGTACAAGGACATTCAGGACGGCGCCAAGTACGACCTGATGATCGTGGCGTTCGCCGCGCTGAGCCTGATCCTGCTGATCATGATGATCATCACCCGCAGCCTGATCGCCGCGCTGGTCATCGTCGGCACGGTGGCCCTTTCGTTGGGCGCCTCGTTCGGGCTGTCAGTCCTGGTGTGGCAGTATCTCTTCGGCATCCAGCTGTACTGGGTGGTGCTCGCGCTGGCGGTGATCCTGCTGTTGGCGGTCGGGTCCGACTACAACCTGCTGCTGATCTCCCGGTTCAAGGAAGAAATACACGCCGGCTTGAACACCGGCATCATCCGGGCGATGGCGGGCTCCGGATCGGTGGTCACCTCCGCCGGCATCGTCTTCGCGGTCACCATGTGTGCGTTCGTGTTCAGCGGATTCCAGGTGCTCGGCCAGATCGGCACCACGATCGGCCTCGGCTTGCTGTTCGACACGCTGATCGTGCGCTCGTTCATGACCCCTTCTGTCGCAAGGATTCTCGGTCGCTGGTTCTGGTGGCCGCAGCGGGTTCGCCCGCGTCCGGCCAGCACCATGCTCCGGCCCTATGGGCCGCGTCCCGCGGTGCGTCAGCTGCTGCTATGGGAGGACGACGACCCGGTGGTGGCGGCGCCAGCGCGCTAGCGCAGCATCGTGGCCACGATGCCGGCCAGGTAGCCCAGGCGGGCCACCTCCGACGGCCGAAACTCCGGGCCCGGGCGCCCCAGCACCACCGCCGTGTGCGGGTCCCCCAGCGGGGCGGCGACCATCGTGGTGTCCATGTCGCGCCACGCCTGCGGCACCCACTCGGCGGCGCCGTCCAACGTCGCGGCGCGTTCGATCGGGAGCCACGGGGCCGAAACCGCCCGCGTCTCCGGCGCGCCCCGGCTGGACGCCAGGCGCTCCAGCTCGTCGCCCGCACCGCGCACCACGGTGCACCAACTGACGCGCAGCACCCGGGGCGCCTCGTTGGCCAGCACCTGCAACCGCGACGCGCTGTCACCGGCCGCGGCGACGTGGTCGAGCAGCTCCAGTTCGCGATGGGCTTCGAGCAGCCCGGTGTGCGGACGCACGCTGTCCACCCGCACACCCGCAAGCGACTCCGCCGCGGTGATCAGCGTGTCCGGCATCGCCCCCGGCGGCAGCTCGATCACCAGGTCGTCGATCGCGTACCCCGAGCTGCGCTCCACCACGTCGAGCGACAAGATGTCGGCGCCCACCGAACCAAGCGCCACGGCCAGCGAGCCCAGGCTGCCTGGGCGGTCGACCAGCTCGATGCGCAATAGATAGGACGGCACGGCCAACACTGTCGCACAGCGAGGTGTCCACTGCATTTCTGCGGATAACCGGCGGGCCTGAACCCGGCCGCACCCTCGCGGCTAGGCTTTCGGATCGTGTCTGGAATCTCCCGCGACGAGGTGGCGCACCTGGCGCGGCTGTCCCGCCTGGCGCTGACCGATGCCGAGCTGGACAGCTTCGCCGGACAGCTCGACGCCATCCTCACCCACGTCAGCCAGGTGCAGGCGGTCGACGTCACCGGCGTCGAAGCGACCGACAACCCCCTCAAGGACGTGAACGTCACCCGCCCGGACGAGCCGACCCCCTGCCTGACCCAATCCGAAGCGCTGGCCGAGGCGCCCGAGGCCGCCGACGGCCGCTTCGCGGTGCCGCAGATCCTGGGGGACAGCGAGTGAACGAGATCATCCGATCCGACGCGGCGACCCTGGGGGCGCGAATCGCCGCCAAGGTGCTGTCGTCGGTCGAGGTCACCCAGGCGTGCCTGGACCAGATCGCCGCGACCGACGACCGGTACCACGCCTTCTTGCACGTGGCCGCCGACGAGGCGTTGGGGGCGGCGGCCGTGATCGACGAGGCGGTGGCCGCGGGCGAGCGCCTGCCGTCGCCGCTGGCCGGGGTGCCGCTTGCGCTCAAGGACGTGTTCACCACCGTCGACATGCCCACCACCTGCGGGTCCAAGATCCTCGAGGGCTGGCGTTCGCCCTACGACGCCACCGTCACCACGCGGTTGCGCGCCGCGGGGATCCCGATCCTGGGCAAGACCAACATGGACGAGTTCGCAATGGGCAGCTCGACGGAGAACTCCGCCTACGGTCCGACCCGCAACCCATGGAACCTCGACCGGGTGCCCGGCGGCTCCGGCGGCGGCAGCGCGGCGGCGCTGGCCGCGTTCCAGGCGCCGCTGGCCATCGGATCCGACACCGGCGGCTCCATCCGGCAGCCCGCGGCGCTGACCGCGACGGTCGGGGTCAAACCCACCTACGGCACCGTGTCGCGCTACGGCCTGGTGGCGTGTGCGTCGTCGCTGGATCAGGGCGGCCCGTGCGCGCGCACCGTGCTGGACACCGCGCTGTTGCACCAGGTGATCGCCGGTCACGACACCCGCGACTCCACCTCCGTCGAGGCGTCGGTGCCCGATGTCGTCGGCGCCGCCAGGGCTGGGGCGGCGGGGGACCTCAAGGGCGTGCGAGTCGGCGTGGTGAAGCAGTTGCGCGGCGACGGCTACCAGCCGGGGGTGCTGGCCTCGTTCGAGGCCGCCGTCGCGAAACTGACCGAACTGGGCGCCGAGGTGAGCGAGGTGGACTGCCCCCACTTCGAATACGCGCTGGCCGCCTACTACCTGATTCTGCCCTCGGAGGTGTCGAGCAACCTGGCCCGCTTCGACGCCATGCGCTACGGGCTGCGCGTCGGCGACGACGGCACGCACAGCGCCGAGGAAGTGATGGCGCTGACCCGCGCCGCCGGATTCGGGCCGGAAGTCAAGCGGCGCATCATGATCGGCACCTACGCGCTGTCGGCCGGTTACTACGACGCCTATTACAACCAGGCCCAGAAGGTGCGCACACTGATCGCGCGCGACCTGGACCGGGCGTACGAGTCCGTCGACGTGGTGGTGTCGCCCGCGACGCCGACCACCGCCTTCCCGTTGGGGGAGAAGGTGGACGATCCGCTGGCGATGTACCTGTTCGACCTGTGCACGCTGCCACTGAATCTGGCCGGCCACTGCGGCATGTCGGTGCCATCGGGGCTGTCGCCCGACGACGACCTGCCGGTCGGCCTGCAGATCATGGCGCCCGCGCTGGCCGACGACCGCCTCTACCGCGTCGGCGCCGCCTACGAGGCCGCCCGCGGGCCGCTGCCCTCGGCCATCTGACTTTCGCTGCCGTGCCGGTGGCGCGCAGGGCAAGATAAGGGCATGCGGATCGGAATTCTCACCGGAGGCGGCGATTGCCCGGGGCTGAACGCCGTCATTCGGGCCGTGGTGCGCACCTGCGACGCCCGGTACGGCTCGTCGGTGGTCGGGTTTCAGGACGGGTGGCGCGGGTTGCTGGAAAACCGGCGCATCCAACTGCAGAACGACGACCGCAACGACCGGCTGCTGGCCAAGGGCGGCACGATGCTGGGCACCGCCCGGGTGCACCCGGACAAACTGCGCGCCGGGCTGGACCAGATCAAGCAGACGTTGGACGACAACGGCATCGATGTGCTCATCCCCATCGGCGGTGAAGGCACCCTGACCGCCGCGCACTGGCTGTCGGAGGAAAACGTGCCGGTCGTCGGCGTGCCGAAGACCATCGACAACGACATCGACTGCACCGACGTCACTTTCGGTCACGACACCGCGCTGACGGTGGCCACCGACGCCATCGACCGGCTGCACAGCACCGCCGAATCGCATCAGCGGGTGATGCTGGTCGAGGTGATGGGCCGGCACGCCGGCTGGATCGCGCTGAATGCCGGCCTGGCGTCCGGCGCGCACATGACGCTGATTCCCGAGCAGCCCTTCGACGTCGAGGAGGTGTGCCGG
>NZ_LATC01000097.1:0-17175 GCF_001414075.1 Mycobacterium sp. UM_11
CGGCAGCGTCAGATGTGTATAAGAGACAGGTCTTCCGCGGCCGGTTGCACCCGATCGGCGGCCTGGGCGTGGCGCTGGGCGTCACGGTGCTGCTGTTCCCCGTCGTGCAGCCGTGGTACCTGCTGTGGGCGATCATCCCGTTGGCCGCGTGGGCAACCCGCAGCGGATTCCGGATCGCGGTCATCGTCATCACCCTGGTCGTCGGCATCTTCGGCCCGACGGCCAACGGCGACCGCTTCGCGTTGTTCCAGATCGTCGACGCCACCCTGGCCAGCACCATCATCGTGGTGGCGCTCATCGCGCTGACGTACACCCGCCTGCCGTGGCGCCGACTCCCCACCGAGGGCGCCGAAACCCCGCAGCCGGCCGCCGGGGCCGCGCCGGCGCCCGATCCCGCCCAGACCCCCAATCCCGAGGCGATACCTGACGCCTACGCTGATTCCACGTGAGCTCGGACCTTCCTGAAACAGTCGTGCGGCTGCGCGGGGTGAGCAAGCACTACGGATCCACCACGGCCGTCGCCGATCTCGACCTCGAGGTGCACGCCGCCGAAGTGCTGGCTTTGCTGGGGCCCAACGGCGCCGGCAAGACCACGACGGTCGAAATGTGCGAGGGCTTCGTGCGTCCCGACGCAGGCGCCATCGAGGTGCTCGGGCTGGACCCCATCGCCGACAACTCGCGCCTGCGCACGCGCATCGGGGTGATGCTGCAGGGCGGCGGCGGCTACCCCAGCGCCCGCGCGGGCGAGATGCTCAACCTGGTCGCGTCCTACGCCGCCGACCCGTTGGACCCGGCCTGGCTGCTGGACACCCTGGGCCTCACCGATGCCGCCCGCACCACCTACCGACGGCTCTCCGGAGGGCAGCAGCAGCGGCTCGCGCTGGCCTGCGCGCTGGTCGGCCGCCCCGAACTGGTCTTCCTCGACGAACCCACCGCCGGCATGGACGCCCACGCCCGGCTGCTGGTCTGGGAGCTGATCGACGCGCTGCGGCGCGACGGCGTGACCGTGCTGCTGACCACCCACCAACTCAAGGAGGCCGAGGAGCTCGCCGATCGGCTGGTCATCATCGACCACGGCGCGACGGTAGCCGCGGGCACGCCGGCCGAGCTGATGCGCACCGGCGCCAAGGACGAGCTGCGGTTCACCGCGCCGCCGCGCCTCGACCTGACGCTGCTGACCGCCGCGCTGCCCGAGGAATACCGTGCCAGCGAGGTGACGCCGGGCGAATACCTGGTCGAGGGCCCCGTCGACCCGCAGGTGCTGGCCACCGTCACCGCGTGGTGCGCGCGGATCGACGTGCTGGCCACCGACATGCGCGTCGAGCAGCGCAGCCTCGAGGACGTGTTCCTCGACCTCACCGGCAGGAAGTTGCGGCAGTGACCGAATCGAACGTCTTCCCCACGGGAACCTTCACCCCCGACCCGAGGCCCAACGCCGTGCCGCGAATGCTGGCCGCGCAGTTCGGCCTGGAGCTCAAGCTGCTCTTGCGCAACGGCGAGCAACTGCTGCTGACCATGTTCATCCCGATCACGCTGCTCGTCGGCCTCACCCTGCTGCCGTTCGGCTCCTTCGGGCACAACCGCGCCGCCACCTTCGTCCCGGCCATCATGGCCCTCGCGGTGATATCGACCGCCTTCACCGGCCAGGCCATCGCGGTCGCCTTCGACCGCCGCTACGGCGCGCTCAAGCGGTTGGGCGCGACCCCGCTGCCGGTCTGGGGCATCATCGCCGGCAAATCCCTGGCCGTCGTGACGGTGGTGTTTCTGCAGGCAATCCTGTTGGGCGCCATCGGTTTTGCGCTGGGCTGGCGGCCCGCCCTGGCCGCGTTGGCGCTGGGCGCGGCGGTCATCGCGCTGGGCACCGCGGGTTTCGCGGCCCTGGGGCTGTTGCTCGGCGGGACGCTGCGCGCCGAGATCGTCCTCGCGGTGGCCAATCTGCTGTGGTTCGTGTTCGCCGGTCTGGGCGCGCTGACCGTGGAGAGCGGGATGATCCCGACCGGGGTCAAGTGGGCGGCCCGGCTCACCCCGTCCGGGGCGCTGACCGAGGCCCTGTCGCAGGCGATGGCCCTGTCGGTGGACTGGTTCGGCGTCGTCGTCCTGGCTGCGTGGGGCACGCTCGCCGCGCTGGCCGCGCGGCGCTGGTTCCGCTTCACCTGACGCGCTGGACCAACCCGTCCGCGAGACGTAAACCACGCACACGACACGCCGTGGCGGGTGTGCGTGGTTTCAGTCTCGCGCCGCGAGGGCATACTACAGCGTGTAGTTTTCTGTGGCCTACCATCGGGCCATGCCCGTGGGACGAACGCTGAGGCGGTTGGTGGACCTCCTCCCCGACCCCAGCGTGCGCGTACAGCGCCTCATCGCCGCGGCCGTCATCCTCACGCAGGGCGGCATCGCCGTCACCGGGGCGATCGTCCGAGTCACCGCCTCGGGGCTGGGGTGTCCCACCTGGCCGCAGTGCTTTCCGGGCAGCTTCACGCCCGTCGCCCACGCCGAGGTACCGCGCATCCACCAGGCGGTCGAGTTCGGCAATCGCATGATCACCTTCGCGGTGGTGGTCGCCGCGGCCCTGGCCGTGCTGGCCGTGACCCGCGCCCGCCGCCGCACCGAGGTCCTGGTGTACGCGTGGCTGATGCCGGTGTCGACGGTGGTGCAGGCCGTCATCGGCGGCATCACCGTGCGCACCGGGCTGCTGTGGTGGACGGTGGCCATTCACTTGCTCACCTCGATGACGATGGTGTGGCTGTCGGTGTTGCTGTACGTCAAGATCGGCGAGCCTGACGACGGGGTGCTGCACCGGCGCGTGCCCCGGCCGCTGCGCGCCCTGACGGCGCTGATCGGGTTGGACCTGGCGGTGGTGCTGGTCACCGGCACGCTGGTGACGGCCGCCGGCCCGCACGCCGGTGACCGCAGCCCGACCCGGACCGTGCCCCGGCTCCAGGTCGCGGTGGACACCCTGGTGCACGCGCACTCCTCGCTGCTGATCGCCTACCTGGCGCTGATCGTCGGGCTGGGCTTCGGGCTGCTGGCCGTGCGCGCCGGCCGGCCCATTCTGCGGCGGCTGGTCGTGCTGCTCGCCCTGGTGTGCGCGCAGGCCGCCGTCGGCACCGCCCAGTACTTCACCGGGGTGCCCGCCGCGCTGGTCGCGTTGCACGTGGCCGGGGCCGCGGCCTGCACCGCGGCGACCGCCGCGCTATGGGCGTCGATGCGAGAGAGGGCCGAGCCCGAGCCGCTCGCAGGCTGACTCGACGGCCAGTGCGAACTCGCGCTGGGCAAGCTCGCGGGTGGCGGGGTCGAGGTGCGCCCAGCCCAGCGACGGCGCGACGAGGTCGAGCCCCACCAGTCGGTCCCCCTGCACGTCCGCGCGCGCGTACAGCAACTCGTGCGCGGCGATGCCGGCTTGCGCGGCGGCCGACGCGAGCGCGGCGTAACCGAGGTCCCACGATTCGAACTCCGGCTCGTCCGGCCACGCGTGTGATCGCTTGCCCCCCAAGAAGATCAACGCCGATTGCGCCGTGCCGCCCGGTAGCGTCGGCACCCCGGCGTCCGCCAGGTCGCGCAGATACCGCTCATCGAGGTTCCAAGCGACCGCGTCGGGTGGGTTGAGCAGGTGGCGCACCCGCCGGATCCAGACGAGGAATTCGTCGCGCCGGGCGGGTTCGTCGGGTTTGGTGCGCAGGATCACCAGATCAGCGCGCAGCGTCGCCGGGTCGTCCCAGGGCAGCCAGCGCGCGTGCAGACCGCGCCGCCGCAGGGCCGCGACCACGCCCGGATCGTCGTCCGGCCCCGCCAGAACGATGCGGGGATGGAAGACGTCCGGGCGAGCGAGCTTCATGCCCGGGCATGATAGGCGCATGCACGCGATCGAAGTCAGCGAAACCGGCGGCCCCGAGGTGCTGCGCTACGTCGATGCCCCGCAGCCCACGCCGGGGCCCGCCGAGGTCCTGATCCAGGCCGAGGCGATCGGGGTCAACTACATCGACACCTATTTCCGCTCCGGGCAATACCCGCGAGAGCTGCCGTTCATCCTCGGTTCCGAGCTGTGCGGCACGGTCGCGGCGACCGGTGACGATGTCGACGGCTTCCGCGTCGGCGACCGGGTGGTCAGCGCGTCGGCGTCCGGCGGATACGCCGAATACGCCACTGCCCCAGCCTTTTTGACGGCGCACGTGCCCGACGGCGTGAGTGCCGACGTGGCCGCGTCGGTGCTCCTGAAGGGGTTGACCGCGCACTACCTGGTGAAGTCGGTGTATCCGGTGCAGGCGGGCGACACGGTGCTGGTGCACGCCGGAGCGGGCGGGGTCGGGCTGATCCTGACGCAGTGGGCTCGTCTGCTGGGCGCGCGGGTCATCACCACGGTCTCCACCCCGGAGAAGGCCCGGTTGTCTCGCCAGGCCGGCGCCGACGAGGTGCTGTCCTACCCCGACGACGCGGAGGAATTCGGCCGGCAGATTCGCGGGCTCACCGACGGCGCGGGCGTCGAGGCCGTGTACGACGGCGTGGGCGCCACCACCTTCGACGCCAGCCTGGACAGCCTCGCGGTGCGGGGCACGCTGGCGCTGTTCGGCGCGGCCAGCGGGCCCGTTCCGCCGTTCGATCCGCAGCGGCTCAACGCCGCCGGCTCGGTGTTCTTGACCCGGCCGTCGCTTGCCCACTTCATTCGCACCGGCCAGGAATTCAGCTGGCGGGCCGAGGAGCTGTTCGACGCGATCGCCGGCGGGGCCATCACCATCGAGGTCGGTGGGCGCTATCCGCTGGCCGAAGCCACCCGCGCCCACCAGGACCTACAGGGGCGCAAGACGGCCGGCTCGATCGTGCTGCTGCCCTAGGTCCGAGCCGCTGTCAGAACAGGTGCGGCAGGGCGATCACCGAGTCGACCGCCAACGCGCAGAACACCACCGCGAGATAGTTGTTCGACTGCAGGAACAGCCGCAGCGGCTTGACCGGCTCGCCGGCGCGCACCCCGGCGTAGAGCTGGTGGGCCATCGCCAGGAACCACACCCCGGCCACCACGGCGACCGCCGCGTACAGCCAGCCGGCGGCCAGCGCCAGCGCGAGCGTGGCCGCCACCGTCAGCCAGGTGTAGATCAGAATCTGCTTGGTGACCTGGCGCTCGGTCGCCACGGCGGGCAGCATCGGGACGCCGGCCGCCTTGTAGTCGTCCTTGTAACGCATCGCCAGCGCCCAGGTGTGCGGCGGCGTCCAGAAGAAGATGATCGCGAACATCACCAGCGCCGGCCAGCCGATGGTGCCGGTGACCGCCGACCAGCCGATCATTACCGGCATGCAGCCGGCCGCGCCGCCCCACACCACGTTCTGCGAGGTGCGGCGCTTGAGCAGCAGCGTGTAAACCAGCACGTAGAAGGCGATGGTGGCGCCGGCCAGGTGTGCCGACAGCATGTTCGTCGTCCACCACAGCCAGAAGAACGACGCCACCGACAGCGCCAACCCGAACACCAGCGCGTGGCTGCGCGGGACCGCAGCCCTGGCCAGCGGCCGGCGCGCGGTGCGCTTCATCACCTTGTCGATGTCCGCGTCGGCCACACAGTTGAGCGTGTTGGCGCCCCCGGCGGCCAGCATCCCGCCGACCAACGTGTTGAGGATCAGCAGCGGGTTCACGCTCCCGCGGTGGGCCAGCAGCATCGCCGGGATGGTGGTGACCAGCAGCAGCTCGATGACCCGCGGCTTGGTCAGCGCCAAATACGCCAGCACCGTGCCGTGAACTCGGCTCGTTACCTGGCTCGGGGCGACGCGCCCGCGAACGCTCACGCAATAACTCCTTGGGGTCGCAACACGCGCAGCATCTACTACGCACGATGGTAGACCGCGGGCCGGTGTCGGCCTGCCCGCAGGGTCTATTCACCCAGACTTCTCCCAGATTTCCGAACTGAATGTTACGGGTCGAGGGGCACCGCGTAATTTTCACAACAGCCGGCAACGGGTACCCGAAATCCTGCACTGCAAGAGCCGGCCGTCCCGCACTAGGGTGGGATTGATCGGCTCGATGACCCCAAGGACTGAGTCTGTGACCACACTCGAAGAGATCTCCACGCTGACCCAACCGCACCTCCCCGACGACTGGTCCGAGATCGACTCGGCCGCCGTCGACACGATTCGCGTGCTGGCCGCCGACGCGGTCCAGAAGGTCGGCAACGGACATCCCGGAACGGCGATGAGCCTGGCTCCACTGGCCTACACGCTTTTCCAGCGCACGATGCGGCACGATCCCAGCGACACCTATTGGCTGGGCCGCGACCGGTTCGTCCTGTCCTGCGGGCACAGCAGCCTGACGCTGTACATCCAGCTGTACCTGGGTGGGTTCGGGCTGGAGCTGAGTGACATCGAGTCGCTGCGGACGTGGGGATCCAAGACGCCGGGGCATCCAGAGTTCCGGCACACCAAGGGTGTTGAGATCACCACCGGTCCGCTGGGCCAGGGCCTGGCCTCGGCGGTCGGCATGGCGATGGCCTCGCGCTACGAGCGCGGGCTGTTCGACCCGGACGCCGCGCCCGGCACCAGCCCGTTCGACCACTTCATCTACGTGATCGCCTCCGACGGCGACATCGAGGAAGGTGTCACCTCGGAGGCCTCGTCGCTGGCCGCCGTCCAGCAGCTGGGCAACCTGATCGTCTTCTACGACCACAACGAGATCTCGATCGAGGACGACACCGACATCGCGCTGTGCGAGGACACCGCCGCGCGCTACCGCGCCTACGGCTGGCACGTGCAGGAGGTGGAGGGCGGCGAGAACGTCGTCGCCATCGAGGAGGCCATCGCCAACGCCAAGGCCGTCACCGACCGGCCGTCGTTCATCTCGCTGCGCACCATCATCGGCTACCCCGCGCCCAAGCTGATGAACACCGGCAAGGCGCACGGCGCGGCGCTGGGCGACGAGGAGGTCGCGGCCGTCAAGGAGATCCTCGGCTTCGACCCCGAGAAGAAGTTCGAGGTGCGCGACGAG
Organism: Mycobacterium sp. UM_11; assembly: GCF_001414075.1. NCBI lineage: Bacteria > Bacillati > Actinomycetota > Actinomycetes > Mycobacteriales > Mycobacteriaceae > Mycobacterium > Mycobacterium sp. UM_11. Next base: position 6,962 of record NZ_LATC01000097.1, read on the forward strand.
GTCATCGCCCACACCCGCAAGCTGGTGGACCGGGGCAAGGAAGCGCACGAGAAGTGGCAGGCGGACTTCGACGCGTGGGCGGAGCGCGAACCGGACCGCAAGGCGCTGCTGGACCGCCTGACCGCCGAGGAGTTGCCCGACGGCTGGGACGCCGACATCCCCACCTGGACAACGGAAGACAAGCCGTTGGCCACCCGGGCCGCCTCGGGCAAGGTGCTGTCGGCGCTCGCGTCGAAGCTGCCCGAGCTGTGGGGCGGCTCGGCCGACCTCGCGGGCAGCAACAACACCACCATGGACGGCGTCAAATCGTTTGGCCCGCCGTCGATTTCGACAAAGGACTACACCGCCGACTGGTACGGTCGCACGCTGCACTTCGGCGTCCGGGAACACGCGATGGCCGCCATCCTGTCCGGCATCGTCCTGCACGGCCCCACGCGGGCCTACGGCGGCACGTTCCTGCAGTTCTCCGACTACATGCGCCCGGCCGTGCGACTGGCCGCGCTGATGGACATCGACACGATCTACGTGTGGACGCACGATTCCATCGGGCTCGGCGAGGACGGTCCCACCCACCAGCCGATCGAGCACCTCGCGGCGCTGCGCGCCATCCCCAAGCTGTCGGTGGTGCGCCCGGCCGACGCCAACGAGACCGCCTACGCGTGGCGCACGATCCTGGCCCGCGGCAACGGCAGCGGCCCCGTCGGGCTGATCCTGACCCGCCAGGGGGTGCCGGTGCTCGAGGGCACCAGCGTCGAGGGGGTGGCCCGGGGCGGCTACATCCTCGGCGACCAGGGCACCGAGGATCCCGACGTCGTGTTGATCGCCACCGGCTCGGAGGTTCAGCTCGCGGTCGAGGCCCAGAAGTTGTTGGCGGACAAGGACATCGTCGCGCGGGTGGTTTCCATGCCGTGTGTGGAGTGGTTCGAATCGCAGCCCGAGGACTACCGCGACAGCGTGCTGCCGCCGTCGGTGTCGGCCCGGGTGGCCGTCGAAGCGGGCGTGGCGCAGTCCTGGCACAAGCTCGTCGGCGACACCGGCCGGATCGTGTCGATCGAGCACTACGGCGAATCCGCCGACTACAAGACTTTGTTCCGTGAATTCGGTTTCACAGCAGAAGCCGTCGCGGCCGCCGCGGAACAGGTAGTGGACAACTGAGAAAGGGTGATTCACATGACCCAGAACCCCAACCTCGCGGCGCTGTCCGCCGCGGGCGTATCCGTGTGGCTGGATGACCTGTCGCGCCAGCGGCTGCAGTCGGGCAACCTGCAGGAGCTGATCGACACCAAAAGCGTTGTGGGAGTGACGACCAACCCGTCGATCTTCCAGAAGGCGCTGGCCGACAGCGACACCTACAACGACCAGATCACCGAGCTGGCCGAGCGCGGCGCCGACGTGGACGCCACCATCCGCACGGTCACCACCGACGACGTACGTAACGCGTGCGACGTGCTGCGGCCGCAGTGGGAAGCCTCCGACGGTGTCGACGGCAGGGTGTCGATCGAGGTCGACCCGCGCCTGGCCGCCGAGACCGACAAGACCACCGCGCAGGCCATCGAGCTGTGGAAGATCGTCGACCGGCCCAACCTGTTCATCAAGATTCCGGCGACCAAGGCCGGGATTCCGGCCATCACCGCCACCCTTGCGGAGGGCATTTCGGTCAACGTCACGCTGATCTTCTCCGTCGAGCGGCACCGCCAGGTGATGGACGCCTACCTGGCCGGCCTGGAGAAGGCCCGCGAGGCCGGCCACGACCTGTCCAAGATCCATTCCGTCGCTTCGTTTTTCGTGTCCCGGGTGGACACCGAGGTGGACAAGCGCCTGGAGAAGATCGGTTCCGAGGAGGCGTCGGCGTTGCGCGGCCAGGCCGGAGTGGCCAACGCCCGGCTGGCCTACGCGGCCTACCAGGAGGTCTTCGAGGGCGGCGATCGCTACGAGGCGCTCAAGGGCGACGGGGCCCGCGTGCAGCGTCCGCTGTGGGCGTCGACCGGGGTCAAGAACCCCGACTACTCCGACACCCTCTACGTCACCGAGCTGGTCGCACCGAACACGGTGAACACCATGCCGGAGAAGACGATTGACGCCGTCGCCGACCACGGTGAGATCAAGGGTGACACCGTCACCGGCACCGCGTCGGCCGCCCAAGAGGTGTTCGACAAGCTGGCCGGGATCGGGATCGACCTCACCGACGTGTTCAAAGTGCTGGAGAACGAGGGCGTGGAGAAGTTCGTGGAGTCCTGGACCGAGCTGCTGGAGGAGACGCAAAAGCAGCTGGACTCCGCCTCGAAATGAGCCCTGCTCGTACCGCTGAACAATGGCATAACCCGTTACGGGACAAGCGCGACAAGCGACTGCCGCGCATCGCGGGCCCGTGTGGCATGGTGATCTTCGGGGTCACAGGCGACCTGGCCCGCAAAAAGGTGATGCCGGCCATCTACGACCTGGCCAACCGCGGGCTGCTGCCGCCGAGCTTCTCGCTGGTGGGGTTCGCGCGCCGGGACTGGGAAACCCAGGACTTCCGCAAGGTGGTCTACCAGGCCGTCAAGGATCACTGCCGCACGCCCTTCCGGGAGGAGAACTGGGAGCGGCTGGCCGAGGGATTCCGTTTCGTGCCAGGGTCTTTCGACGACGACGCGTCGTTCGCCCGGCTGGCCGAGACCCTGGACAAGCTGGACGCCGAGCGCGGCACCGGCGGCAACCACGCCTTCTACCTGGCCATCCCGCCCAAGTCCTTTCCCGTGGTGTGCGAACAGCTGCACAAATCCGGGCTGGCCCGCCCGCAGGGCGACCGCTGGAGCCGGGTGGTGATCGAGAAGCCCTTCGGGCACGACCTCGAGAGCGCGCAGGACCTGAACCATGCCGTCAACGCCGTCTTCCCCGAGGAGGCGGTGTTCCGCATCGACCACTACCTGGGCAAGGAAACGGTTCGCAACATCCTGGCGCTGCGGTTCGCCAATCAGTTGTTCGACCCGATCTGGAACGCGCACTACGTGGATCACGTGCAGATCACCATGGCCGAGGACATCGGATTGGGCGGGCGCGCAGGCTATTACGACGGCATCGGCGCCGCCCGCGACGTCATCCAGAACCACCTGATGCAGCTGCTGGCGCTGACCGCGATGGAGGAGCCGGTCAGCTTCAACCCGGCGGCGTTGCAGACCGAGAAGATCAAGGTGCTCTCGGCCACCCAGTTGGCGCAGCCGCTGGACGAGACCACCAGCCGAGGCCAATACACCGGCGGCTGGCAGGGGGGCGAGAAGGTGGTCGGGCTGCTGGACGAGGAGGGGTTCGCCAAGGACTCCACCACCGAGACCTTCGCCGCCATCACGCTCGAGGTGGACACCCGCCGCTGGGCCGGCGTGCCGTTCTACCTGCGGACCGGAAAACGCCTGGGCCGCAGGGTGACCGAGATCGCGCTCGTTTTCAAGCGCGCCCCGCATCTGCCGTTCGACGCCACCATGACCGACGAGCTCGGCGCCAACGCGATGGTCATCCGGGTGCAGCCCGACGAGGGCATCACGCTGCGGTTCGGCTCCAAGGTGCCGGGCACCGCGATGGAGGTCCGCGACGTCAACATGGACTTCTCCTACGGCTCGGCGTTCGCCGAGGAATCGCCCGAGGCCTACGAACAGCTGATCCTCGACGTGCTGCTGGGCGAGCCGTCGCTGTTCCCGGTCAACGAAGAGGTCGAATTGGCTTGGCAGATACTGGATCCCGTCCTGGATAACTGGGCGGCCGACGGCAAGCCCGAGTCATACGAGGCGGGCACCTGGGGTCCGGAGTCGGCCTTCGAGATGCTGCGCCGCACGGGGCGTGAATGGCGGCGGCCGTGATCCGCGCCGGCGACGATGCAGGACCGCGTGATGTGGGGGTACTCCCCGGCTCCGCGGGGACCCCACCCGCTTGCGGGGGAAAGGAGCGGCGCACTTGATCATCGACATGCCGGACACCACCACCACCGCTGTCAACAAGAAGCTCGACGAACTGCGGGAAAAGGTCGGCGCCGTGACGATGGGCCGGGTGCTGACGCTGATCATCGCGCCGGACAGCGACGCCGTCCTGGAGGAGTCACTCGAGGCCGCCAACAACGCCAGCCACGAGCACCCCAGCCGGATCATCGTGACGATGCGGGGCGACCCGTACGCCGACGAGGCGCGCCTGGACGCGCAGCTGCGGGCGGGCGGCGACACCGGCGCCAGCGAGGTCGTCATCCTGAAGCTGTCCGGGGCGCTCGCGGGGCACGCCGCCAGCGTGGTGATGCCGTTCCTGCTGCCCGACATCCCCGTGGTGGCGTGGTGGCCGGACATCGCCCCGGCCGTGCCCGCCCAGGACCCGTTGGGCAAGTTGGCGATTCGGCGCATCACCGACGCCACGAAGGGGACCGATCCCCTGGCGGCGATCAGGAGCCGCCGGCCCGGCTACACCGCCGGCGACACGGACCTGGCGTGGGCCCGCATCACCTACTGGCGGGCGCTGCTCACCTCCGCGGTCGATCTGGCCCCCCACGAGCCGATCGAGTCGGCTCTGGTGTCCGGCCTGAAAACCGAACCGGCGCTCGACGTCCTGGCGGGTTGGCTGGCCAGCCGCATCGACGGCCCGGTGCGCCGGGCGGTCGGCGACCTGAAGGTGGAACTCGTCCGCAAGAGCGAGACCATCGTCTTGAGCCGGCCGCAGGAGGGCAGAACGGCGACACTGAGCCGCACCGCCAAGCCGGAGGCCCTGCTTCCCTTGCCGCGCAGGGAAACCGGCGAGTGCCTCGCCGAAGACCTGCGGCGGCTCGACCCCGACGAGATCTACCAAACAGCGCTAGAGGGCATTGAGAAAGTGCAGTACGTGTGAGCACCATCATCGAAGTTTTCCCCGACAGTCAAGCCCTGGTCGAGGCCGCCGCCAACCGGCTGGCCGACTCCATCCGCGACGCCGTGGCGGCCCGGGACCGAGCGCTCGTCGTGCTGACCGGCGGCGGCAACGGCATCGGATTGCTCGAGTCCCTCGTGGGACGCGACGTCGCATGGCCCAAGGTGCACCTGTTCTGGGGCGACGAACGCTACGTCCCCGAAGACGACGACGAGCGCAACGACAAGCAGGCGCGGGCGGCGTTGCTGGACCGGATCGACATTCCGTCCAGCCACGTGCACACGATGCCGGCCAGCGACGGCGAATTCGGCATCGACCTCGCGGCGGCCGCGCTCGCCTACGAACAGCTGCTGGCCGCCAACGCCGAACCCGGCCAGCCGGCACCGAATTTCGATGTGCACCTGCTGGGCATGGGCCCGGAGGGCCACATCAACTCATTGTTCCCCGACACGCCCGCGGTCGTGGAAACCAACCGCATGGTGGTTCCAGTCGAGAACTCCCCCAAGCCGCCTCCCCGGCGAATCACCCTGACCCTGCCCGCGGTTCAGCGCTCGCGGGAGGTCTGGCTGATGGTGTCCGGCGGTTCGAAGGCCGACGCGGTGGCGGCGGCAATCGGCGGCGCCGCGCCGGTTTCGGTGCCGGCCGCCGGGGCGATCGGCACCGAAACCACGCTCTGGCTGCTCGACGAGGAGGCCGCGGCCAAACTCCCCTCGGGTCAGCGAAGCTAGTTCCGCACCCGGTAGGTCCGGGTAATAATGGCGGTCATGGCAGACAGAACCGTGCGCGGTGGGCAAGAGCGAAGCCGGATCAAGACCCTCACCCAGGCTGCGTTGAACGCCGACAAGACGGTGGAGCAGGTCGAAGACGTCCTGGACGGCCTCAGCAGGACCATGAAAGAGCTGAACACCTCCCTGTCCAACCTGAACGCCACGGTCGAGCGCATGGAGAGCGGCCTGGATCACCTGGACGGCACCCTGTCCAGCCTGGACGACCTGGCACGGCGACTCATCGTCCTGGTCGAACCGGTGGAGACGATCGTCGGGCGCATCGACGACATGGTGAAGGTCGGCGAGGTGATGATGACGCCGCTGTCCATGACCGAGCACGCGGTGCGCGGCGTGGTGGACCGGCTGCGCAACCGCGCGGTGGAATAGCGCCTACATCTTGGTCGACCGGGCCATCACGAAGCTGTACAGCCCGTAGGTGATGATCCCCACCCCGGCGGCGATCAGCAGCGCCGCCCCGAAGTGTTGGGCCCCAAGCGTCTTCAGCGCCCCGTCGAGCCCCGTGGCCTTCTTCGGCTCCGAGCGGCAGGCGGCGACGATCACCAGCGCGCCCGTCAGGGTGATCACGATGCCCTTGCCGATGTAGCCGGCCACGCCGAGCCGTCGCACGAAGTCGCCCGACTTGCCCCGCAGGTCGTCGACGAAGTTGCGGCTGGCGCCCTTGTGGATGTGGTAGCAGCCGACCACGACGATGATCACGCCGGCGGCGACGAGCGCCAGCGTGCCGGCGGTCGTTCCCATCAGCCGGGCGCTGATGCTCGAATTCTGTTGATCCGCGGGCCTTCCCGCGCCCCGGGCGAAGCCGAACGCCGAGTACGCGAACGCGAGGTAAACCGCCGCCAGTCCGAGGGCCTTCGCCCGCGAGGACGCGTCCGACGACGCGCCCTCCGTCTTGCGGTCGCTCGATCGGCCGAGGACCGTTTCGACGAGCCGCCACAGGCCCATCGCCAACAGGGCGGCGGTGGCGATCCAGAGCGCCAACGGCCCACCCGGTTTGGCCGCCAACGTCGCCAGGGCGCCGGTCTGATCGGCGGTGCCGCCGTCGCCGCACGCTACCCGGATCGCGAGATAGCCGACGATCAGGTGCAGGACGCCGTTGACGACGTACCCGACGCGGGCGAGCCGTTCGAAGACGCCGTTCTGCGCAAACTCGGCCGCGGTGAGCGGTGAGGCGCCGTCCGACATGGCTTACGGATGCCCATCACCCGCTGTTCCGTAACGCGCTGGCCAACCCGTTCATCGTCAACAGGATGCCGCGCTGCACCAACTCGTCGTCGTCGCCGGAGCGGTAGCGGCGCAACAACTCCACCTGCAGGTGGTTCAGCGGCTCGAGGTAGGGGAAGCGGTTGAACACCGACCGCGCCAGCGCGGGGTTGTCGGCGAGCAGGTCGTCCTGACCGGTGATGAGCTTGTGCATCGCGATGGTCCGCCGGTGCTCGTCGACGATCTTGTCGAACACCCGGTCGCGCAGCTCCTCGTCGGAAACCAGCTGCGCGTACCGGGCCGCCAGCCCGAGGTCGCTCTTGGCCAGCACCTGCGCCATGTTGGACAGCACGCTGCGAAAGAACGGCCAGCGCTCGTACAGGTCGTGCAGGATCGCCACCCGCTCGTCTTCGCTTTCCGGGCCCGCCCCGATCCACTGCTCGAACGCCGTCCCGGTGCCGTACCAGCCGGGCAGCATGACCCGGGACTGGCTCCAGGCCAGCACCCAGGGGATGGCCCGCAGGTCGGAGATCGACGACGTCGGCTTGCGCGACGTCGGGCGGCTGCCGATGTTGAGCGAACCGATCTCGCTGACCGGAGTGGAGGCCATGAAGTAGTCGACGAAACCCGGTGTCTCATGCACTAATTCGGCGTAGGCCCGCTGCGCCAGGGTGGCCACCTCGTCGAGCACCGCATAGGCGGGCTCCGCGGCATCGCCCAGCCCCTCAACGTCGAGCAGCGTCGACTCCAGCGTGGCGGCGACCAGGCTCTCCAGGTTGCGCCGCGCCGATTGCGGTTCGGCGTACTTGGCGGCGATCACCTCGCCCTGCTCGGTGAGCCGCAGCGAGCCGTTCACCGCGCCCGGCGGCTGGGCCAGGATCGCTTGATAACTCGGCCCGCCGCCGCGGCCGACGGTGCCGCCGCGACCGTGGAAGAGCCGCAACCGAATTCCGGCCGTGCGGGCCACCTCGACCAGGGACAGCTCGGCGCGGTAGACCGCCCAGCTGGAGGCCAGGTAACCGCCGTCCTTGTTCGAGTCGGAGTAGCCCAGCATCACCTCCTGACGCCCGCCCTGCGCGTCGACGACCGCCCGGTACAGCGGCAGGTCCAGCATCGCCCGCAGGATCGCCGCGCCGTTGTGCAGATCGTCGATCGTCTCGAACAGCGGCGAAATGGCCACCGGGCAATACGGTTCCGCCCCGGAGGCATCAAGCAGGCCGCCCTCTTTCAGCAGGATCGCCACCTCCAGGACATCCGACACCGAGCGGCACATGGAGATGACGTAGTTCGGGACGGCGGCCGGGCCGTAGCGCCCGACGGCGTAGGCCGCGGCGTCGACGACCTCGAGCTCCTTGCGGGCCAGCTCGGACAGTTGCGCGCGGTCACCGACCAGCGGGCGGCGGGTGCCCAGTTCACCCGCCAGCAGCGCGACGCGCTCGTCCTCGGGCAGCGAGGCGTAGTCCGGATGCACCCCGGCCCACGCCAGCAGCTCCCCCACCACCTCCTCGTGGACGTCGGAGTTCTGTCGCATGTCGAGCCCGGACAGGTGAAAGCCGAAGACGCTCACGCCTTCTCGCAGCAGGGCCAGCCGGTCGTCGGCCAGCAGCGCGCTGCCGTGGGCGCGCAGCGAGGAGTCGATGGTGTCCAGATCCGCCTGCAGCTCGCCCGGGGCGGAATACGGTGGCAGGCCGAGGTCGAGCTCGTGCTGCGGTTGGCGGTCCAGGATCTCGGCGGCCGTGGCGGTGAGCCGGGCGCGGATCACCCGCACCGCCCGCCGGTAGGGCTCGTCGGCGCGGACCTTCTCCTGGCAACCCTCCGCCAGTTCGGCCAGCCCGGGAGTGACCGGGACGAGGCGCGCCGACATCGACAGATCCTGCTCGAGGGCGGTGAGCTCGGCCAGGTAGTGCGACAGTGCGGTGAACGCGGCGCTGCCGGTGGCCTGGCGCACCACGTCGCCCGTCACGTTCGGGTTGCCGTCGCGGTCGCCGCCGATCCAGGAACCGGGCGCGACGATCGGCGCGGCGAGCAGGTCGGTTTCGGGCCAGCGCGCCCGCAACGCGTCGCGGACCTCGGCGTTGACCTGCGGGATGACCTGGAAGAACGCGGCGGGGTAGTACCGCAGCCCCACCTCGATCTCGTCGGTGATCTGCAGCCGGGACAACCGGATCAGCGCGGTCTGCCACAGCGTGAGCACCTGGCGGCGCAGTTCGCGCTCGATGTTGCGCCCGTCGTCGGTTTCGGTGTGCCCTTCGGCGTGCAACCGCATCAGACTGGTGATCCGGTGCTGGGTGACGAAGACGGTGCGCCGCCGGGTTTCGGTGGGATGCGCGGTGATCACCGGGGAGATCAGCGCGCCGCGCAGCGCCTCGGCCACGGTGGCCGAATCGAGTTCGGCGCCATCGAGTTTCGCGTAGGTCGCGGCCAGGCTGCTGTCCTGGGGCGGCTCGCCGGCGGAGACGTGGATGGCGCGGCGGCGCTCCCGGTGGATGTCCTCGGCCACGTTGGCCAGCAACGCGAAGTGGCTGAACGCGCGGATGACCGGGATCGCCCGGTGAATGTCGATGCCGTCGAACATGCGCGCCAGCTCGGCGCGGTCGATCTCCGAGCGGCGCACCCGAAACGATTCGACCCGGGCGCGTTCCACGAGATCGAAGACCTCGTCGCCGTTCTGCTCGCGGACGGTGTCGCCGAGGATGGCGCCCAACAGCCGGATGTCTGCGCGCATCGGCTCGGTCGCCTCGCGACCGACCAGCGTCCGCTGCACGGCGCCGATCGGTTCCAGCGCGATGTCGGAAACGTCAACCATGAAACCCAGTATCGGTGCGGATCACGTGGTCCGCCCGCCGACGGGTCACCGGTACTTGATCAGCAGGGCCACCCCGATGATGGAGACCAGCCAGATGCCGGTGATGAACAGCGTCAACCGGTCCAGGTTCTTCTCCACCACCGTCGAGCCGGAGAGGCTGGACTGCACACCGCCACCGAACAGCGTCGACAGGCCGCCACCCTTGGCGCGGTGCAGCAGCACCAGCAGGACCACCAGCACGCTGGTGACCACGAGGGTGATCTGCAGGGCCAACTCCATGACGTGAAAGCCTACCGGTTGGCGCACCACCGGCCGTAACCGACGCCCGGCTAGCGGCCCCAGGTCCGCCGCGGCAGCGCGAAGACCAGCGCGAAGGCCGCGACGCCGAGGCCGGCGCTGGCGGCCATCGCCAGCGTCGCGCTGTGCGCGAAGGCCGCCGCCAGCGCCGCCGGACCGGGCCGGTCGACGTGCAGCGTGCCGAACAGCACGGTGCCGATGATCGCGATCCCGATCGCGCTGCCGATCCGCTGCGCGGTGCCGATCACACCGCTGGCCGCGCCGGCATC
>NZ_LATC01000098.1:0-17118 GCF_001414075.1 Mycobacterium sp. UM_11
ATGTGTATAAGAGACAGTCGGTGGCCTGACGGACGTTGATGCTGGTCGCCTGCAGCGCGCCGCCGTTGTCCTTGGTCCCGCGCGCCCACAGGCACTTGCCCTGCGTGATCGCGTCGGTGTTGGCGGTCGTCTGCTTGCTGTACTTGGTCTTGTCGTCGACCGTCACCGCGGTCTGCGTGGTATTGCCACTGGGGTCGGTGCCGCTGACGTTGATGGTGTTACCCGACACGGACGCCACCGAGCCGCGGACCGGGGCGGGCTTCGGGGCCGGGGCCGGCGAGCCCGGGGGCGGCGGGGTGGTGGAGCTCGGCGCCGAACCCTGCCCCGCCGGCTTGGCCGGGCACGCGCCGTTGACGGAGGGGCTGACCTTCACCGACGCCGCGGTGACGGGCTGCCCGGCCTGGGGTTCCTGGGTGGGCCGCACCGTGACGCAGCTGCCCGAGGTGACGTCGGTCAGCGCGGCGGGGATGGTCTCGGTGACCTTGGTGGTGGAGGTGAAGTTCACGGCGGCGGTCGAGTTGTCGTCCTTGGTGACCTGGATGGAGTTGCCGGCCACCGAGGCGATCAGGCCGCTGACCCGAGCCTCGCCGCTCGCCGGGGCCGGTGAGGTGGTCGTGGAGGTCACCACGGAGGTCGACGTCGACGTCGAGGTCGTCGGGCTGGACTTGTTGGACGAGCTGCACGCGGCGATGGACAGGGCGGTGACGCCGGTGACGGCGAGGACCGCTGCTCGGGTGAGCCGGGGCGTTGGACAGCTGGCAGGCATCAACGTTCTCCAATCGTGGTGGGACCCAACGGAATGGGTATTACCAGTTGGAGCTGTGGCTAACCTGTGCGTTCGCGCGGCGATCAGAACGCTTGCTCGGGGATGCGCATGATCTCGCCGTCGATGGACTCGATGACTTTGCGCAGCGACGTGAGCTTCGGCAGCATGTTCTTGGCGAAGAACGCCGACGTCGCCACCTTGCCGCGATAGAACGCCGCGTCGTTCCCGTCCGCGCCCGCCAGCGCGGCGCGCGCGATCCCGGCCTGCACCAACAGCCGCCAGCCGATGAGCAGGTCGCCGACCGCGAGCAGGTACCGCACCGATCCGAGCCCGACTTTGTAGATTTCGGTGGGATGTTGCGCGGCGGACATCAGGTACCCGGTCAACGCGCCCGTCATCGACATGACCTCGTCGAGCGCCGTCTGCAGCAGCTCGGCCTGCGGCTTGAGCTCCTCGTCGCACTCATCGATTGTCGCGCTGATCTGAGCCGTCACGAACTGCAGGGCCTCGCCGCGGTCGCGAACGATCTTGCGGAAGAAGAAGTCCAGCGCCTGGATCGCCGTGGTGCCCTCGTAGAGCGAATCGATCTTGGAATCCCGGATGTACTGCTCCAGCGGGTAGTCCTGCAGGAAGCCCGAACCGCCCAGCGTCTGCAGCGACTCGGTCAGGATCTCGTAGGCGCGTTCCGAGCTCACGCCCTTGACGATCGGCAGCAGCAGGTCGTCCACGCGGTGGGCCATCTGGTGGTCGGCACCCGAAACATGTTGGGCGACAGCGTCGTCCTGGTGCGCGGCGGCGTACATGTACAGGGCCCGCAAACCCTCGGCGTAGGCCTTCTGCGTCATCAGGCTGCGACGCACGTCGGGGTGATGCATGATGGTCACCCGCGGTGCCGTCTTGTCCGACATCTGCGTCAGGTCCGCGCCCTGCACCCGCTCCTTGGCGAACGCCAGCGCGTTCAGGTAGCCCGTGGACAGGGTGCCGGCGGCCTTCACGCCGATCGTCATGCGCGCGTGCTCGATCACGGTGAACATCTGCGCGATCCCGTTGTGCACGTCGCCGACCAGATAGCCGACCGCGGGCAGATCCGTTGCGCCGAAAGTCAATTCACACGTGGGAGAGGACTTGATCCCCATCTTGTGCTCCAGCCCCGTGACGAAAACCCCATTGCGGGGGCCGAGTTCGAAAGTTTCGGGGTCGAAAAGGTACTCGGGCACGTAGAACAGGCTCAGTCCCTTGGTGCCCGGCCCGGCGCCCTCCGGGCGGGCGAGCACCAGGTGGAAGATGTTGTCGGCGGTGTTGCCCACGTCGCCGCCCGAGATGAACCGCTTGACGCCCTCGATGTGCCAGGTGCCGTCGGGTTGGGCGATGGCCTTGGCGCGGCCGGCCCCGACGTCGGAGCCCGCGTCGGGTTCGGTGAGGACCATGGTGGCCGCCCAGCCGCGCTCCACGCCCTCGGCCGCCCAGCGCCGCTGCTCCTCGTTGCCCTCGACGAACAGGGCCTGCGCCATCAGCGGGCCGAGGCTGAAGAAGTTCGCGGACGGGTTGGCGCAGATGATCATTTCGTTGACGCCCCACGCCAGCGGCGGCGGCGCGGCCATGCCGCCGATCTCTTCGTCCAACATCAATCGCCACCAGCCGGCCTCTTTGATCGCCTGCACCGTCTTGGCCAGTTCGGGCGCCACGCTGATGGTGTGGGTGGCCGGGTCGAACACCGGCGGGTTGCGGTCGGCGAAGGCGAAGGACTCGGCCACCGGGCCTTCGGCCAGGCGGGCGGCTTCCTCGAGGATCGTCCGCACCGTTTCCGCGTCGAGGTCGCTGTAGCGTCCGGTGCCCAGCACGGCGCCCACGTCGAGCACTTCGAACAGGTTGAACTCGAGATCACGGACGTTAGCGATGTAGTGGCCCAACGCGATTCCCTCACTGGTCCCTCGACGCGGCGGATCGTCCGCTCAGTGTCTCCGACGTGGGAAAACGTACGCAACCGTAACCTACGGACGGCGGCGGGCGGGTTACCCGCCGGTTGCGGCCGGGAAAAGCGGGTGCGGGAGCCTCGAGCGGTCCCGCCCGGCCGCCAAACCCGGGAACACCACGTCGCGCCCCCGCGTTACAGCAAACGTGACAACACTCGATCTCACCGCTGAGAAGTTCAACGAAACCATCGAGGGCAACGACATCGTGCTCGTCGATTTCTGGGCGTCCTGGTGCGGCCCATGCCGCCAGTTCGGGCCCACTTTCCAGGCGTCCGCCGAGAAGCACCCCGACATCGTGCACGCCAAGGTCGACACCGAGGCCGAACAACAGCTGGCCGCGGCCGCCCAGATTCGCTCCATCCCAACGCTGATGGCGTTCAAGAAGGGCAAACTGCTGTTCAACCAGGCCGGGGTGCTGCCGCCGGCGGCCCTCGAAGACCTCGTGCAGCAAATCCGGGCCTTCGACGTCGACGCGGCCCAGGCCGGCCAGGCCGAATAGGACCGGCGCCGCGGCGCGCGCGGGGCGGCCCCTGGCAACGCGCTAGGTTGCTTGGGTGAGTTTGGTACTGGTAGAGCACCCGCGACCCGGTGTCGCGCTGATAACCCTCAATCGGCCCGAGCGGATGAATTCCATGGCGTTCGACGTCATGGTGCCGCTCAAGGAGGCCCTGGAGCAGGTCCGGTACGACAATTCCGTGCGCGTGGTCGTGCTCACCGGGGCGGGCCGGGGTTTCTCCTCGGGCGCCGACCACAAGTCCGCGGGCTCGGTGCCCCATGTCGAGGGGCTGACCCGCCCGACGTACGCGCTGCGCTCCATGGAGGTCCTCGACGAGGTCATCCTGGGGCTGCGGCGCCTGCACCAGCCGGTGATCGCCGCCGTCAACGGGCCCGCGATCGGCGGCGGGCTCTGCCTGGCGCTGGCCGCCGACATCCGGGTCGCCTCGACCGGCGCGTACTTCCGCGCGGCCGGCATCAACAACGGCCTGACCGCCAGCGAACTGGGGCTCAGTTACCTCCTGCCCCGGGCCATCGGCGCGTCGCGGGCCTTCGAAATCATGCTGACCGGCCGCGACGTCACCGCCGAGGAGGCCGAGCGCATCGGCCTGGTGTCGTGCCAGGTGCCCGACGAGCAGCTGCTGGACACCTGCTACGCCATCGCCGCGCGCATCGCGGCCTTCTCGCGGCCGGGAATCGAGTTGACCAAGCGCACACTGTGGAGTGGACTGGACGCCGGTAGCCTGGAGGGGCACATGCAAGCCGAAGGCTTGGGTCAACTGTTCGTTCGTCTGCTCACCGCCAACTTCGAAGAAGCGGTTGCCGCGCGCGCGGAGAAGCGGCCGCCGGTGTTCACCGACGACAAATAGCGGCGGAGCAAAAAGGGAGAAGATGTGATCACGGCCACGGACCTCGAGGTCCGCGCTGGTGCGCGCATTCTGCTCTCGCCCGACGGGCCGGACCTGCGCGTGCAGCCCGGCGACCGCATCGGGCTGGTCGGCCGCAACGGCGCCGGCAAGACGACCACCCTGCGCATCCTGGCGGGGGAGACCGAACCGTATGCCGGATCCGTCGCCCGCGCCGGCGAAATCGGTTATCTGCCACAGGATCCCAAAGAGGGCGACCTGGACGTGCTGGCGCGTGACCGCGTCCTGTCGGCGCGCGGCCTCGACGTCCTGCTCACCGACCTGGAAAAGCAGCAGGCCTTGATGGCCGAGGTCGCCGACGACGCGGCGCGCGACCGCGCCATCCGCCGCTATGGGCAGCTGGAGGAGCGGTTCGTCGCGTTGGGCGGCTACGGCGCCGAGAGCGAGGCCAGCCGCATCTGCGCGAGCCTGGGCTTGCCGGACCGGGTGCTGACGCAGCAGCTGCGCACGCTGTCCGGTGGGCAGCGCCGCCGGGTGGAGCTGGCTCGCATCCTGTTCGCCGCGTCGGAAGGCGGAGCGGGCGCTTCGGGTTCGTCGACCACCCTGCTGCTGGACGAGCCCACCAACCACCTGGACGCCGATTCGGTTGGCTGGCTGCGGGATTTCCTGCGGGCCCACACCGGCGGGCTGGTGATCATCAGCCACAACGTCGAGTTGCTCGCCGACGTCGTCAATCGGGTGTGGTTTCTCGACGCCGTGCGCGGCGAGGTCGACGTCTACAACATGGGCTGGCAGAAGTACCTCGACGCCCGGGCCACCGACGAGCAGCGTCGCCGCCGGGAACGCGCCAACGCCGAACGCAAGGCCGCCGCGCTGCGCACGCAGGCCGCCAAGTTGGGCGCCAAGGCCACGAAAGCCGTTGCGGCGCAGAACATGTTGCGTCGCGCCGACCGGATGATGGCCGCGCTCGACGAGGAACGGGTCGCCGACAAGGTGGCGCGCATCAAGTTCCCCACCCCGGCCCCGTGCGGGCGCACGCCGCTGATCGCCAAGGGGCTGAGCAAGTCGTACGGGTCGCTGGAGGTGTTCAGCGGGGTCGATCTGGCCATCGACCGCGGGTCGCGGGTGGTGGTGCTGGGCCTCAACGGCGCCGGCAAGACGACGCTGCTGCGACTGCTGGCCGGCACCGAGCAGCCCGACACCGGCGGGCTGGAGCCCGGACACGGTTTGCGGATGGGCTATTTCGCCCAAGAGCACGACACCGTCGACAACGACGCGAGCGTGTGGGAGAACATCCGGCACGCCGCACCGGATTCGGGCGAGCAGGATCTGCGCGGCCTGCTGGGCGCGTTCATGTTCAGCGGGCCGCAACTCGACCAGCCGGCGGGCACCCTGTCGGGCGGCGAGAAGACCCGGCTCGCGCTGGCCGGTCTGGTCGCCTCCACGGCGAACGTCCTGCTGCTCGACGAGCCGACGAACAACCTCGATCCCGCGTCGCGCGAACAGGTGCTCGACGCGCTGCGCAGCTACTCCGGTGCGGTGGTGCTGGTGACGCACGACCCGGGCGCGGCCGAGGCCCTGGACCCGCAGCGCGTCGTGCTGCTGCCCGACGGCACCGAGGACTTCTGGTCCGACGAATACCGCGATCTGATCGAGCTCGCCTGATTTCTGGTTGAAATCACCCCCGCGGGTGGCGGCGGGTTCTTACTCTGGGTGCTTGCGATCGTGTCGAGGCGCGGAGGCCAGCCATGAAAAGGACGCTGCAAAGGTCCAAGACCCGCGACCAGTTGTTGGTCGAGCTGCGCAACGCCTATGAGGGCGGCGCCAGCATCCGCACCCTGTCCGCCCGCACGGGCCGATCGTACGGCTCGATTCACAGCCTGCTGCGGCAGGCGGGCACCACGATGCGCGGCCGGGGCGGCCCCAACCGCACCGCGCGGGTCGCCCGGGTGTAGCGGCGCGCTACGACCCGGAATCGTTGCGGCGCACGGACTTTTCGACCAGGTCGAGCACGGCGGACAACCGCCGCGGGTCTTCGCCCGAGGCGAGCCGGGCCACCAGGCCGTCGAGCACCAGCTCCAGATAGCACTGCAACACGTCACCGGGGACGTCGTCGCGCACCCGGTGCGCCTCCTTCTGGCGGCGCAACCGATCGGTCGTCGCCGCCGCCAGTTCCGCGGACCGCTCCGCCCAGCCGCGGCTGAAGTCCGGGTCGTTGCGCAGCTTGCGCGCGATCTCCAGCCGGGTGGCCAGCCAGTCGAACTGGTCGGGCGCGGCGAGCATGTCGCGCATCACCTGGATCAAGCCCTCGCGCGACGCGACGTCGGCCATTCGCTCGGCATCCTCGTGCGCCAGCGCGAAGAACAGCGCGTCCTTGTCGCGGAAGTGGTGGAAGATCGCACCGCGCGACATCCCGATCGCCGTTTCCAGCCGCCGCACCGTGGCCTTGTCGTAGCCGTATGCGGCGAAGCAGCGGCGGGCGCCGTCGAGGATCTGGCGGCGGCGAGCCGCCAGATGGTCCTCGCTGA
Source organism: Mycobacterium sp. UM_11 (assembly GCF_001414075.1). NCBI lineage: Bacteria > Bacillati > Actinomycetota > Actinomycetes > Mycobacteriales > Mycobacteriaceae > Mycobacterium > Mycobacterium sp. UM_11. The sequence goes on from NZ_LATC01000098.1 coordinate 6,629, forward strand.
CTTTTGGCACAGGCGGTGACGGCTACGACTTCAGCATGTTGCGCAGCACGTACTGCAGGATGCCGCCGTTGCGGTAGTAGTCGGCCTCCCCGGGAGTGTCGATGCGCACCACCGCGTCGAACTCGATCGGGTCGCCGCCTTCCTTGGAAGCCTTGACGCGCACCGTCTTTGGCGTCTTGCCGTCGTTGAGCTCCTCGATGCCGGTGATGTCGAACACCTCGGTGCCGTCCAGCCCCAGTTCCTTGGCCGACTTGCCTTCGGGGAACTGCAGCGGGATCACGCCCATGCCGATCAGGTTGGAGCGGTGGATGCGCTCGAACGACTCGGCGATCACCGCGCGCACGCCCAGCAGCAGCGTGCCCTTGGCCGCCCAGTCGCGAGACGACCCGGACCCATATTCCTTACCGCCCAGGACCACCAGCGGGATGTCCTGCGCCGCATAGTTTTGCGCGGCGTCGTAGATGAACGCCTGCGGGCCGCCGTCCTGGGTGAAGTCCCGGGTGTAGCCGCCCGAGACGTCGTCGAGCAGTTGGTTGCGCAGCCGGATGTTGGCGAACGTGCCGCGGATCATGACCTCGTGGTTGCCGCGGCGGGAGCCGAAGGAGTTGTAGTCCTTGCGCTCGACGCCGTGCTCGTCGAGGTACTGCGCGGCCGGGGTGCCCGGCTTGATCGCGCCGGCGGGGGAGATGTGGTCGGTGGTCACCGAGTCGCCCAGCAGCGCCAGCACCCGCGCGCCGGTGATGTCGCTGACCGGCTCGGGTTCGGCCGACATGCCCTCGAAGTACGGGGGCTTGCGCACGTAGGTCGAATCCTGGTCCCACTCAAAGGTATTGCCGCTCGGGGTGGGCAGGTTGCGCCACCGCTCGTCACCCTTGAACACGTCGGCGTAGTTCTTGGTGAACATCTCCTGGCTGATCGCCGAGGCGATGGTGTCCGAGACGTCCTTCTGCGACGGCCAGATGTCCTTCAAGAACACGTCGTTGCCGTCCTCGTCCTGACCGAGCGGCTGCGACTCGAAGTCGAAGTCCATGGTCCCGGCCAACGCGTAGGCGACCACCAGCGGCGGGGACGCCAGGTAGTTCATCTTCACGTCGGGGTTGATCCGGCCCTCGAAGTTCCGGTTGCCGGACAGCACCGCGGACACCGACAGGTCGTTGTCGTTGATCGCCTTGGAGATCTCCTCGGGCAGCGGGCCGGAGTTGCCGATGCACGTGGTGCAGCCGTAGCCGACCAGGTAGAAGCCCAGCTTCTCCAGATACGGCCACAGGCCGGCCTTGTCGTAGTAGTCGTGGACCACCTGCGAGCCCGGCGCCATCGTGGTCTTCACCCACGGCTTGGACGCCAGCCCCTTCTCGACGGCGTTGCGGGCCAGCAGCGCCGCGCCCAGCATCACCTCGGGGTTGGAGGTGTTGGTGCACGACGTGATGGCCGCGATCACCACCGCGCCGTGGTCGAGCTCGAACTCGCCGCGGTCGTCGGAGCGCACCCGCACCGGGTTGCTCACCCGGCCCTTGGCATGCGCCGCGGCCGATTCGAACTTCGGGGCGTCGTCGGCGTGGCCGTTCTCCAGCGCCCCGGGGTCGCTGGCCGGGAAGGACTCGTCGACGGCCTCGTCGAGCTTGGAGTACTCCTTCTTGTCGGGGTCGTCGCCGACGTAGTCGCCGATCTGCGCGCGGAACGTGGATTTCGCGTCCGACAACGCGATTCGGTCCTGCGGGCGCTTCGGTCCCGCGATCGAGGGCACCACGTCGGACAGGTTGAGTTCGAGGTACTCGGAGAAGGCCGGCTCGTGGGAGGGGTCGTGCCACATGCCCTGCTCCTTGGCGTACGCCTCGACCAGCGCCAGCTGCTCGTCGGAGCGGCCGGTGAACCGCAGGTAGGAGATGGTCTCCTCGTCGATCGGGAAAATCGCTGCGGTGGAACCGAATTCGGGGCTCATGTTGCCCAGGGTGGCGCGGTTGGCCAGCGGCACCTCGGCCACGCCCTCGCCGTAGAACTCGACGAACTTGCCGACCACACCGTGCTTGCGCAGCATTTCGGTGACGGTCAGCACCACGTCGGTGGCGGTGACGCCGGCCTGGATCTCACCGGTCAGCTTGAACCCGACGACGCGCGGGATCAGCATCGACACCGGCTGACCGAGCATCGCGGCCTCGGCCTCGATGCCGCCGACGCCCCAACCCAGCACGCCCAGGCCGTTGACCATCGTGGTGTGCGAGTCGGTGCCCACGCAGGTGTCGGGGTAGGCCACCCCGTCGCGTTCCATCACCACGCTGGCCAGGTACTCGATGTTGACCTGGTGCACGATGCCGGTGCCCGGGGGCACCACCTTGAAATCACGGAAAGCGCCCTGGCCCCAGCGCAGGAACTGATAGCGCTCCCCGTTGCGCTGGTACTCGATCTCGACGTTGCGCTCGAAGGCGTTGGCGGTGCCGAACAGGTCGGCGATCACCGAGTGGTCGATCACCAGGTCGGCCGGCGCCAAGGGGTTGACCTTCTCCGCCTTGCCCCCGAGGTCGCCGATCGCCTCGCGCATGGTGGCCAGGTCGACGATGCACGGGACCCCGGTGAAGTCCTGCATCACCACGCGGGCGGGCGTGTACTGGATCTCAATGCTGGGCTCCGCCTTGGGATCCCAGTTCGCGATGGCCTCGATGTGGTCCTTGGTGATGTTGGCGCCGTCCTCGTTGCGCAGCAGGTTCTCGGCGAGGACTTTGAGGCTGTAGGGGAGTTTCTCGGTGCCCCGGACGGCGTCGAGCCGATAGATCTGATAACTCTTGTCGCCGACCTCGAGGGTGTCGCTTGCTCCGAACGAGTTCACAGAATCTTCTTTACTCACTTCAACTCCCGGGATTAAGTTCTTCCGCCCACGGGCCGTGTCGGCGGTGCTTACCACTTTAACAGTACGCTTGTCCTGTATTACGGCGGGGTCCCCGCCAATCCCAGTCTTGTCGCGGAAGTCGACGGTTTAAACCCCTTGCGGCCCCCCAATGCTGGCCCGCGGTCACGCTAGAGTGACCGCGGTGGCCGAGCGCCACGCCAGTGTGACGGCGCAGCAGGAGGGACACATGACCGGGCACGACTCCTTCGTCCTGCCGCTTTACATCCCGCAAGACGTCGACATGGCCGCGATCAAGGCGCAAGTGGCCGCCGACGGGGTGAGCGCGCCGCCCGCGGCCATGCCCGGGCTGCTCGACGTGGTCAACCAGGCGCGCGCCCACGGCATCAACCTCAAGATCGTGCTGCTCGATCACAACCCGCCCAACGACACCCCGCTGCGCGACATCTCGACCGTGGTCGGCGCCGACTACCATGACTCCACCGTCCTGACGCTGAGCCCGAACTACGTCGGGAGCTACAGCACGCACTTCCCGCGGGTCACCCTCGAGGCCGGTGAGGACATCGCCAAGACCGGCAACCCGGTGGTCTCCGCACAGCACTTCGTGGGCGAGCTGGAGGGTCACGAATTCCCCTGGACGGGGCTCACCATCTTCCTGCTGATCGCCGTCTTCGCGGCGGCCGTCGGGACGCGGCTCCTGCAGTTGCGCGCCCGGCGTTCAGCAACCCCGATCGAATCGGCCGGAGCGCAGGAAGTGACGCCCACCAACACGGCCTAGCCACCTCTGTCGGGCCTGTCCCACCCCGCAGGTCGACCGCCGGCGCGCCCTGGCGGCAAAGACCGTAGGTCACCGTTCGGTCACATTAAACGCACGTAGAGAGTGCGATTTCGGTGGAGCGTTTGCACGCCAAAGAGTGTGACGTACGGTGCAAATGATGCTGGTGTTGTCTTTGGCGCCTTTACCGGATTCTGTGGCCGGCGCCGCCCGTCGCGTTGAGCCGTAGGAGACCTGAGTCGAATGAGACGCACACGTCGGGGCTCCGCTGCGCGGCCGGTCGCGAGGCTGGTCCGGCCGGTCGTGCCCTCCGTCGTGAGCGTGGCCCTACTGGTATGCACGCCGGGGCTGGCGCCGGCCGACCCCGCCGCCGACAGCCTGGCCGGGTTGATCGCGAACGTGGCCAAGGCCAACCAGCGCCTGGAAAACCTGAGTGCCGAAATCCAGACCGAACAGGAGAGCGTCAACAAGGCCCTGGTCGACGTCGAGACCGCCCGGGACAACGCCGCCACGGCCCAGCGCGACCTGGACGCCAGCCAGCAGGCCGTCAAGGAGGCCAACGCCGCGATCGCCGCCGCGCAACAGCGGTTCGACACGTTCGCGGCGGCCACCTACATGAACGGTCCCTCCAGCAGTTACCTGACCGCCGCCAGCCCCGACGACATCATCGCCACCGAGGCCGCCGCCAAGACCCTGTCGGCGAGCTCGCAAACGGTGATGGCCAAACTGCAGCGGGCGCGCACCGAACAGGTGAACAAGGAATCGGCGGCGCGGCTGGCCAAGCAGAAGGCCGACAAGGCCGCCGCCGACGCCAAGGGCAGCCAGGACGCCGCCGTGGCGGCGCTGACCGACTCCAAGCGCAAGTTCGACTCTCAGCGCGAGCAAGTCACTCGCCTGGCCGCCGAACGCGACGAGGCGCAGGCGAAACTCGAAGCGGCGCAACGGCAATGGTCGGCCGGAGCCGGCGGCCCCGCCGCGCCGGCGTCCGGTGACCGATGGGAGACCGGCTCGCCGGGCGCGCCCGCGCCGCAGGGCGGGCCCCGACGCTGGGACGGCGTCTGGGACCCCACCTTGCCGATGATCCCGAGCGCGAACGTCCCGGGCGACCCGATCGCCGTCATCAATCAGGTGCTGGGCATCTCGGCGACCTCTACCCAGGTCACCGCCGGTCTGGGCCGCAACTTCCTGCAGCAACTCGGCATCCTCAAGCCCGACGACACCGGCATCACCAACGCGGCCCCCGGCGGGACTTCCGGGCGGATCCCGCGGGTCTATGGGCGGCAGGCCACCGAATACGTGATCCGGCGCGGCATGTCGCAGATCGGCGTGCCCTACTCCTGGGGCGGCGGCAACGCCGCCGGGCCCAGCAAGGGCATCGATTCGGGGGCGGGCATCACCGGCTTCGACTGTTCGGGCCTGGTCCTGTACTCGTTCGCCGGGGTCGGCATCAAGCTGCCGCACTATTCGGGCTCGCAGTACAACCTGGGTCGCAAGATCCCGTCATCGCAGATGCGTCGCGGCGACGTCATCTTCTACGGCCCCGGCGGCAGCCAGCACGTGACGATCTACCTCGGCGACGGCCAAATGCTGGAAGCCCCCGACATCGGTCTGAAGGTCCGCGTCGCGCCGGTGCGCACCAGCGGCATGACACCCTACGTGGTCCGCTACATCGAGTGGTAAACGAATGAGAACCGAACGGAAAGCCATGCGCCGCAAGCGGATTCGCCTGTTCAATTTCGCCTGGATCACCGCCGTGGTGGCCGGGTTGACGCTTTCGGTGGCCGGCCCGGCTGCCGTCGTCAGGGCCGAACCCGGCGCGTGGGATCCCACCCTGCCGGCGACGATCAGCGCGGGCGCCCCGGGTGACCCGCTCGCCGTCGCCAACGCCTCGCTGCAGGCGACCGCCCAGGCCACCCAAACGACGATGGACCTCGGCAGGCAATTTTTGGGCGGCCTGGGAATCAACATCCTGGGGGATCCCGCCCCCGCCGCGGCCAGCCCCACCAACCCGGGCGGCAAGATCCCGCGGGTCTACGGCCGGCAGGCCATCGAGTACGTGATCAAGCGCATGGGTTCGCAGATGGGCGTGCCGTACTCGTGGGGCGGCGGCTCGCTGGAGGGCCCGAGCAAGGGCGTCGGCGACGGCGCGAACATCAACGGCTTCGACTGCTCCGGCCTGATGCGGTACGGCTTCGCCGGGGTCGGCGTGCTGATCCCGCGGTTCTCCGGCGACCAGTACAACGCCGGCCGGCACATCCCGCCCGACCAGGCCCGGCGCGGCGACCTCATCTTCTACGGGCCCAACGGCGGCCAGCACGTCACGATGTACCTGGGCAACGGCCAGATGCTGGAGGCGTCCAGCCTCGCGGGGCATGTCACCGTGAGCCCCGTCCGCACGCCCGGCATGACGCCGTTCTTGACTAGGATCATCGAGTACTGATCGGCGGTGCGATGCCCCGGCCGAGCGCGGGGCTAACCGCCAGCGTCGACGGAATCCGACGGGCCTGGAATAGTTGGACGCGGGCACGTCGCTGCCCGGCAGTCGTGTCCGAACGAGAGGGTTATTGATGACAGCAGCAGGTGGGCCGCCTCCGGGCGCCAGCGGTTACTCGGGCCCGGGTGGTCCTCCGGGCGCGCCGGCCCATGAAGCGCCGTCCGGCGGCGGGAACGGCCTGGCCGCCGAGGTCCACACGCTCGAGCGGGCCATCTTCGAGGTCAAGCGCATCATCGTCGGCCAGGATCAGCTCGTCGAGCGGATGCTGGTCGGCCTGCTCTCCAAGGGCCATGTGCTGCTCGAGGGTGTGCCCGGCGTGGCCAAGACGCTGGCCGTCGAGACCTTCGCCAAGGTGGTGGGCGGCACGTTCGCCCGCATCCAGTTCACGCCCGACCTGGTGCCCACCGACATCATCGGTACCCGCATCTACCGGCAGGGCAAGGAGGAGTTCGACACCGAGCTCGGCCCGGTGGTGGTGAACTTCCTGCTCGCCGACGAGATCAACCGCGCGCCGGCCAAGGTGCAGTCGGCGCTGCTGGAGGTCATGCAGGAACGCCACGTGTCGATCGGCGGCAAGACCTTCCCGCTGCCCAACCCCTTCCTGGTGATGGCCACCCAGAACCCGATCGAGCACGAGGGCGTGTACCCGCTGCCCGAGGCGCAGCGCGACCGCTTCTTGTTCAAGATCAACGTGGGCTACCCGTCGCCCGAAGAGGAGCGGGAGATCATCTACCGGATGGGCGTGCGGCCGCCCGAGCCCAAGCAGATCCTGAACACCGGCGACCTGCTGCGGCTGCAGGAGATCGCGGCCAACAACTTCGTCCACCACGCGCTGGTCGACTACGTGGTGCGCGTCGTGACCGCCACCCGCCATCCCGAGCAGCTCGGCATGAACGACGTCAAGACCTGGATCTCGTTCGGCGCCTCCCCGCGTGCCTCGCTGGGCATCATCGCCGCGTCCCGGTCGCTGGCGCTGGTGCGCGGCCGCGACTACGTGATCCCGCAGGACGTCGTCGACGTCATTCCCGACGTCCTCCGCCACCGCTTGGTGCTCACCTACGACGCGCTCGCCGACGAGATATCGCCGGAGATCGTCATCAACCGGGTCCTGCAGACGGTCGCCCTGCCCCAGGTGAATGCCGTTCCGCAGCAAGGGCAATCGGTGCCCCCGGTGATGCAGGCCGCGGGGGCGGCTAGCGGTCGGTGACCGAACCCCGGCCGGCGGTGTCACATCCGCCATCGATGCAGCGCGGGCAGATCGTGGACCCGAAGCTGGCGGCGGCGCTGCGCCAGCTCGAGCTGACGGTCAAGCGCAAGCTCGACGGTGTCCTGCACGGCGACCACCTGGGCCTGATCCCGGGGCCGGGCTCGGAGCCGGGGGAGTCGCGGGAGTACCAGCCCGGCGACGACGTCCGCCGGATGGATTGGGCCGTCACCGCGCGCACCATGCACCCGCACGTGCGCCAGATGATCGCCGACCGTGAGCTGGAAACCTGGCTGGTGGTCGACATGTCGGCCAGCCTGGACTTCGGCACGGTCGGGTGCGAGAAGCGGGACCTGGCGGTGGCGGCCGCGGCCGCGATCACGTTTCTCAACAGCGGCGGCGGCAACCGGCTCGGTGCGCTGATCGCCAACGGCCAGACCATGGTCCGGGTGCCGGCGCGCTCCGGGCGCCAGCACGAGCAGACGCTGCTGCGCACCATCGCGACCACCCCCCGGGCGCCGGTCGGGGTGCGCGGGGATCTGGCGACGGCCATCGACGCGTTGCGCCGGCCGGAGCGCCGCCGCGGCATGGCGGTGATCATCAGCGACTTCTTGGGACCGATCAACTGGATGCGTCCGCTGCGGGCGATCGCGGCCCGGCACGAGGTGCTGGCGATCGAGGTGCTGGACCCCCGCGACGTCGAACTGCCCGACATCGGTGACGTCGTGCTGCAGGACGCCGAGTCGGGCGTCACCCGCGAGTTCACCATCGACGCCCAGCTGCGAGACGACTTCGCCAAGGCGGCCGCGGCGCACCGTGCCGAGGTGGCGCGCACGATCCGCAGCTGCGGGGCTCCGGTGCTGACCCTGCGCACCGACCGCGATTGGATCGCCGACATCGTCCGTTTCGTCGAGTCCCGCCGGCGCGGTGCATTGGCGGGGCGGCAGTGACATTGCCGCTGCTCGGCCCGATGTCGTTGTCGGGCTTCGAACACTCGTGGTTCTTCCTGTTCCTGCTGGCCGTCTTCGGGCTGGCCGCGATGTACATCCTCATGCAGCTCGCGCGGCAGCGGCGGATGCTGCGATTCGCCAACATGGAACTGCTGGAAAGCGTTGCGCCGCAACGCCCGTCGCGGTGGCGACACGTCCCGGCGATCCTGCTGGTGGCATCGCTGGTGCTGTTCACCATCGCGATGGCGGGGCCCACCCACGACGTGCGGATCCCCCGGAACCGCGCGGTGGTGATGCTGGTGATCGACGTCTCGCAGTCGATGCGTGCCACCGACGTGCAGCCCAACCGGATGGCGGCCGCCCAGGAGGCGGCCAAGCAGTTCGCCGACGAACTGACTCCCGGCATCAACCTGGGGCTCATCGAGTACGCGGGGACGGCGACCGTGTTGGTCTCCCCGACCACCAACCGCGACGCCACCAAGAACGCGCTGGACAAGCTGCAGTTCGCCGACCGGACCGCCACCGGGGAGGGCATCTTCACGGCGTTGCAGGCCATCGCGACGGTGGGCGCGGTGATCGGCGGCGGCGACAAACCGCCGCCGGCGCGCATCGTGTTGTTCTCCGACGGCAAGGAGACGATGCCGACCAACCCGGACAACCCGAAGGGCGCCTTCACCGCCGCGCGTACGGCCAAGGACCAGGGGGTGCCGATCTCGACGATCTCGTTCGGCACGCCGTACGGCTTCGTCGAGATCAACGACCAGCGCCAACCGGTGCCCGTCGACGACTCCACGATGAAGAAGGTCGCCGAGCTGTCCGGCGGGAGTTGGTACAACGCCGCCAGCCTGGCCGAGCTGAAGGCCGTCTACGCGACGCTGCAGCAGCAGATCGGCTACGAGACGATCAAGGGCGATGCCAGCGTGGGCTGGGTTCGGTTGGGCGCGCTGGTGTTGGCGCTGGCGGCGCTGGCGGCGCTGCTGATCAACCGCCGCCTCCCGACGTGATCGTCCCGTCGAGCGTCACGCCAGCGTGACGGCGGGCCTCGGTTGCCACGCCAGTGTGACGCTCGCGGCACGTCGGGGAGCCAATTTCGGCGCGATGACGCCGAGGCGCTAGGTTGTCGGGGTGACTGACACGGCCACCGAGAGCACCACCGAAAGTGCCGCCACCGGCGGCAAACCCGCATTCGTATCCCGTTCCGTGCTGGTGACGGGCGGAAACCGGGGAATCGGTCTGGCGATCGCGCAGCGGCTGGCCGCCGACGGCCACAAGGTGGCCGTCACGCACCGCGGGTCCGGGGCGCCCGAGGGGCTGTTCGGCGTTGTGTGCGACGTCACCGACAACGAGGCCGTCGACCGCGCGTTCAAAGAGGTCGAGGAGCACCAGGGGCCGGTCGAGGTGCTGGTGTCCAATGCCGGTATCTCCAAGGACGCCTTCCTGATCCGGATGACCGAGGAGCGCTTCGAAGAGGTCATCAACGCCAATCTCACCGGGGCGTTCCGGGTGGCCCAGCGCGCCTCGCGCAGCATGCAGCGCAAGCGGTTCGGCCGCATCATCTTCATCGGCTCGGTGTCCGGCATGTGGGGCATCGGCAACCAGTCCAACTACGCGGCGGCCAAGGCCGGCCTGATCGGCATGGCCCGCTCGATCTCCCGCGAGCTGTCCAAGGCCGGGGTGACCGCCAACGTCGTCGCGCCCGGCTACATCGACACCGAGATGACCCGCGCGCTGGACGAGCGGATCCAGGCGGGCGCACTGGAATTCATTCCGGCCAAGCGGGTCGGCACCGCCGAGGACGTCGCCGGGGCGGTCAGCTTCCTGGCGTCCGAGGATGCGGGCTACATCGCCGGCGCGGTCATCCCGGTCGACGGCGGCATGGGCATGGGCCACTGAATTCACCCACGAAGACATTAAGGACGGACATGGCAGGACTGCTCGACGGCAAACGAATCCTGGTCAGCGGGATCATCACCGACTCGTCGATCGCGTTTCACATCGCCAAGGCGGCCCAGGAGGCGGGCGCGCAGCTGGTGCTGACCGGGTTCGACCGGTTGCGGCTGATCCAGCGCATCGCCGACCGGCTGCCGGAGAAGGCGCCGCTGATCGAACTCGACGTGCAGAACGAGGAGCACCTGAACACCCTCGCCGACCGGGTGACCGCCGAGATCGGTGAGGGCAACCGGCTCGACGGCGTGGTGCACTCGATCGGCTTCATGCCGCAGACCGGG
>NZ_LATC01000099.1:0-17114 GCF_001414075.1 Mycobacterium sp. UM_11
CCCGCCGTCAACGGGGCGCTGATCGCCACGCACATCGTGGTCTCGGTCGGCCCATAGGCATTGACCACCACCCGACCCGGCGCCCAGCGATCCACCACCTCCGGTGGGCAGGCCTCCCCGGCCAACACCAGCGCCACCCCGTCCAGGCCGGCCGGATCCAGCATCGCCGCCGCCGACGGCGTCTGCGTCAACACGGTCACGCCCTCAGCGGCCAGGACCTCGCGCAGCTCCTCGGGGGCGCGCGCGGTGTCCTCCTCCACGATGACCACTCGGCCCCCACGCAACAACGGGGCGAAAATCTCCCACACCGAAACATCGAAGGCCAACGAATGCGCGTGCGACCACACCCCCGGCGCCGGCAACCGCGCATCCAGCGAGCCGATCAACGCCGTCACGTTGCGATGGCTCACCCCAACACCTTTGGGCACACCCGTAGTCCCCGACGTGTAGATCACATACGCCACACCATCGGCATCCGGCTCCGGCAAAACCATCTCCGGCGCGCCATCAACGTCGGGATCATCCACGTCGATCACGACCACCCCGTGGTGGGCAAGCCGCCCAGCCCACTGCGCCGTCGTCAACACCGCCACCGGTCGCGCATCAGCGAGCATGAACCCGATCCGCGCATCCGGGGACCCCGGATCCATCGGCACATACGCCGCCCCGGCCTTCAACACCGCCAACATCGCCGCGACCGCCTCCACGGACCGCGACAACAGCACCCCCACCGTGGACCGCGGACCCACACCCCGCGCCACCAAAAACCGCGCCAACCGCGTCGAGACCGCATCCAGCTCGCCATAGGTAACCGACACACCCGCACCCGACACCGCCACCGCACCCGGCGCCGCCGCCACCCGCGCGGCAAACAACGGGGGGACCGACACCCCCGCCCCCACCGGCGCCGCCAGGACCCCCCAATTACCGCACGCACCCAAACCGGCACGCTCAACGTCACCGACCACATCGACCGACGACAACACCCGCGCCGGGTCGTCCGCCATCGCGATCAACAACCGCTGCAGCCGCGCCACCAGGTCCGTGGCGTCGAAGTTCGAAAATGGTTGTCCGACACCGACTGTGCTGAGGAGTTGCTGGTCGCCGAATCCGAGGAAGAACAGCCCGAAGTGGCCAATCGGGCCGAAGGTGGTGTAGGTCGCGGTCGCCGGGACGCCGCCGAGGCTCAGGGTCATCCGGGCGGGAACGAAGTTGACCACCACCCGATTGGACGTCTGGGGTGCGCCGCGGAAGCCGCCGTCGCTACCGAGCATGTGCACGGGGAACCGCTGGTGCCGCATCGCCTCTCGCGACCGGGTGTCGACCTGCCGAAGAAAGTCGGCGACCGTGGCCGTCGGCGGTGCGTTCAGGACCAGGGGCACCACCCCGGCGAGCATGCCGGGATGCGTCTTGGACGCCGGGTCCATCCGGCGGCTCACCGGGAAGTCGAGCACCACTTCGTCCGAGTTGTCGGCGCGCAAGGCGCGCACCAGGAGCGCGCAGGCGGCGGTGAGGACCGACGATCGGCGGATGCCCAACGCCTTGGACAACCGCTTGATGACATCGACCACCGACGAGTCCAATTGGACCGGCACCGAGGGGGCGTAGGGATCGCGCGCACTGGGGGCGTCGGTCAGCCGATAGTCCGATTCGCTGGCCGAAGGAAGATGCTCGGCCCAATACTCCTGATCGGCAACGTAATCCGCGGACGCCGCGTACTCCAACTCGCTGCTGACCAGGTCGCGCAACGAGCCGAAGAAGGCGGGAGAAATAGGCGACCCGGAGGCGAGGGCGGAGTAGACGGCCGCGATCCGGCGGCCGATCAAGGCGATGCCCAAGCCGTCCATCGCTATGTGATGGCAGCGGCTGAACCAGTAGTACTCGGCGGGCCCGGTCTTGAACAGGTGGAAGGTGATCATCGGGCCGGCGAGCGACATGGGGGTGCGCTGGATGGACGAGGCCATCTCGCGGGCGTCGCGCTCGGGATCCGGGGATCCGGTCAGGTCGTAGAAGTCCAGATCGACATCCGGGTTTTCAATGGCCCTCTGGAAGACCTCGCCGTCTACCTCGAAGAAGGAGGCCCGCAGGCTTTCGGCCTCCCCCACCACGTGGCGCATCGCCTGCTCGAGCAGGGTCCGGTCGATCGCGCCCTCGATCCGCACCAGCACGCCGAGCTGCCACGCGACATCGAAGTGACCCGTCTGCTGCGCCAGCCAGATGTCCAGCTGCGCCCGCGTCAGCGGAAGTGCGCGGTCACCGAGTTCCACTAATTTCCCCCCAAAGCCTTACCCGGTCCTTCATACCTAGGCGGTCTATACATCACAAACTAGGAGCGGGCAGCGCCTTGCGCATGCTCTTAGGACGAATATCCGGCCAGTTCTGTTCGATGTAGGCGAGACACGCCGAGCGGGCCACGGCGCCGGGGTCCACCCGGCAGGATATTGGCTGATGCTGGGTGGAGGCTGTGCCGCTCGTCATTATTGACCGACGCGAAAAATTTGTCGCGGTCATCGTCGAAAGCCGCACCGGACAACCTCCTACACCGAAGATGCGAATGGCGCGCGGCACGAAACCGCGTGCAGTGCTGCAGGATTGGCCGCTGTTTTCGACCAGTGTGTCGACCCGCCCACCGGCATGACACGCGTGCCGATGGGCTTCGCGGGGATCCCCGTCGAGATGTGAGTCATGGCTGCGGTTCTGGCCCCAGTTATTTCCCCGGCCCGATCCGCAATACCGCCTCCAACGCTACCGGCAACCCGGCGACCGCGCCGGCGCCCCCGGGTATTTTCGTCAGCGCAGCACCGAACCCTGAGCACGCCGGCGCGACGAGCTGCGATGTCGCGCCCCACGGCCGCCGTCCACCAACGATGCCACTGCCGACCTGTGAATTTCCCTCCACGAGAAGCGAATCGCAGCCTCCGAATGACCGAACGCTAGCGAAACGAACAATGTCATTTGCCGGAGGGCGGTCGTAAGCGGTTGCTGGCCTCGCGCCCCCTCCTTTGCGGCCGCCCCGGTCCGGCGGGCGCGCGGATTCGCTGCTGCAGCTGGAGCGCGCGGATCAGCGCGGCGGGCCCGCCACCGGTTGCTTGCCGCGACGGTTTCACTGGGATGGCTGCAGACACGGACCGCCGACGGCGTGCCGTTGCTATCGCGCGCCTCACCTCCGCGGGCCGGCTGCGTCGCTGTGACCGACTTCACGTCCCTCCCAACGACACCGTTCATGCCGGATTCGCGCAGCGGTCACGCTCGAACGTGTTGCAATGAAACGGTATTCGCGACGTCGCCCCGACACCCCCGGTCCGGACACTGCGCCGTTTAAGTTCCACGGGGCACGGGTAAAGCTGCGGCAATGTGGGGGTCGGTGCTGGGCTTAGGAGTTCTGGCGGCGCTGAATCCGGTGCGTCTCGGTCTGGCTCTCCTGATGATCTCCCGACCGCGGCCGGGTCCGAACCTGCTCGCCTACTGGGTCGGCGGCCTCACGGTGTGCCTGCCCGAGCTTCTCGCGCCGCTGATCCTGCTCAACTTCACGTCGATCCTGGGCTCGTCCGGACACGGCGCAGCCAAGGCCACGAGCTCCACCCTTCCGCACATCCAGATCGGCCTCGGCGTGCTCGGGCTCGCGATCGCCGCGCTGATGGCCGTGCGGTACTCGACGCGTCAGCGTGCGGAGGCGCGGACGTCGGGTGACGACGCCTCGAACACGCCGCCAGCAATGCCGCGATTCCTGAGCCGGGCAGGGGACGTCTCGGCCGAGGACGGTTCGGGGATCCGGCGCCTGCTGCACCGGGCCCACCGCGCCTGGGACAAGGGATCGCTGTGGATCGCGTGGGTGATCGGGCTGGCGTCGGTGCCGGTCGACGGGGTGCTGTTCATCCTCGCGATCATCGTGGCGTCCAGGGCCGCGATCGCGACGCAGGTCAGCGCCTCCATAGCGTTCGTGCTGCTGATGTATTCCGTCGTCGAGGTGATCCTGGTGGGGTACCTGGCCGCGCCGGTGCGAACCCAGGCCCTGCTGCGGCAACTGCACGACTGGGTGCGCGCTTATCACCGGCGGATCCTGGTCACCGTCTTCACGGTGGTCGGGGTCTCGCAGCTGGCCCAGGGCATGCACATTCTTTGAGCATTCGGCAATCGCCTGCCGCTCGTGAACGCGGGACGATACAAATGCATCTGCGTCTTGCCGGCCGCGTTGGGAGCGCTCGTGATCACTTTGGACCGCTTGGTCAACGTGCTGGGTGGTTACGGGGTCCGCTTGGTCTGGTCTTCGGCGCCCAGGTCGACCGAGCTGCGCAGCGTGGCCATTCACGAGGGCGATCGGGTGGTCGTCGGTGACGTTCTGCTGGCGATCGGCGCCGACTCGCTCGGCGACGGCATCCGCTGGGCGGCGTCGGCTCACGCGGTCGTGCTGCTGACGCGCGATCACGCCGAGCCGATGACGTTCGACGCGGACGCCGGGGTCGGCGCGGTGATGCTGGTCGACGAGACACTGTCGTGGAGCGAGATCGCCGGGGTCATCTACGGGCTGGTGCTCGAGGGCCGTGAGACGGCGGCCGGTCGTGGCCCGACGGACCTGTTCGCGCTGGCCGACAGCCTGGCGGACGCGATCGGCAGCGCCGTCGTCATCCAAGATCGGCTGCTGCGTGTGCTCGCGTATTCACGGCTGCAGCAACACGCCGACCCGGCGCGGGTCGAGACCATCCTGGACCGGCAGACTCCGGACCGGCTGCGCGCATTCTTCGAAGCCGGTGGCGTCTTCGCGCATCTGGCGAGCTCGGACGAGCCGCTCTTCGTCGAGGGCGATGCGGAACACGGCGTGACCGGGCGGATGGTCGTGGCGGTGCGCTCCGGCCGAGAACTGATGGGTTCGGTGTGGGTGGGGTGTTCGGAGCCGCTGGACGAGTCGGCGCGCGGCGCCTTGGCCGAGGGAGCCCACACCGTCGCCCTGCACCTGCTGCGGTCCCAGGCCAGCGCCGACCTCGAACGTCAGGTGGAATCCGAGCTGGTGATCCGGCTACTGGACGGCAGCGCCGATTCCGCCACGGCCGCAAGCAAGCTCGGCCTGCCGCAGAGCGGCTTGCGAGTGATCGCGCTGCAGGCCTCCGTCGGAGCCGAACGCGACGCCGCCCTGCTGTTGGCGTTCGAGCGTGCCACCACGGGTTTCGGCTGGTCGCGGCCGGGTCGGAGCGCCTTGGCGGGCAACACCATCTACACGGTGCTTCCCGGCGAGGACGCCGCGACGGCGCGGCGTTGGGTGACCGGTCTGAAGGCGGCGCTGCCCGAGCAGGTGAGCGTGTTGGCCGGCATCAGCGGCACTGCCGAGGTGGCCGATCTGACCGCCGCCCGCCAGGAGGCCGACGAATGCCTGGCGTTGCATGAGGCGTCGCCAGGCTCCGCCCCTCCCGCCTACGACGAGTCGTGGGACGACATCCTGCTGCAGCGGTTGCGCACCGCGGCGCGGGCCGGCCGGTCCCCGACCCGTGGACCGGTGGTCGAGCTGGGCCGCCACGACAGCGCCCACGGAACCGACTATCTCGCCACGCTCCGGGCGTGGCTGGAGGCCCAGGGCGACCCGGCCGAAGCCGGTGCGCGGCTCGGCGTACACGAGAACACCGTGCGCTACCGGTTGCGCAAGATGGCCGAAATCACCAACCTCCCATTGGATGACGCCCGGAAGCGGCTGGCCATGATGATCGAACTCGCGGCCACCGACATCGGCTGAACGCTGTCGAGATCCGACAATGCGCCACGGCGCCATTGTCGGGCTTCGGCAAGCTTTGCGGCACGCACCCACGCGACGATTGAGGTGGCCAGATCATGGCCGGTGCCGATCCCTCGATAGGACATCCGATGACCCGCCCGACCCACGACCGCACCGCGCTGGAGACGTTCACCCTGCCGCTGCCGCGACGGCTGGTGGCGCGGCTGTTCAGCCGGAACCCGCTGATCCGGGCAAGCGACCGGCTGGAGGCGCTGCTCTTGGTGCTGGCCGTCGCGGTGTCGCTGCTTACCGTGCCGATCGCCGCTGCCGTCGGCACCGCGGTTCATGAGTCGCGAAGCCGCGTCTACGCCGAGCAGGTCCAGACTCGCCGCCCGGTGATCGCGACGGTCGTCGGGGATAGCCATCCCCGTACCAACCTGGACAGCCCGACGGTCACGGTGCCCGCCCAATGGGATTTCGCCGGTGCCCCACGCACCGGTGACGTCGCCGCACCGCTCGGGGCCAGGGTCGGCGATGAGTTCGAGCTCTGGGTCGACGGCCGGGGTTCGCCGGTGAGCCGACCGATGATGTCTCCCCGCGCCGAGGCGGTCACGATCACCCTGGCGATCTGGGGTGCCGTCAGCCTGTCGGCGGCCGCTGCGTTCGGCGCCGCCCGCCACGCCCTCGATCGAGCCCGGCACGCCAAATGGCAACACGACTTCAACGGCCTCGTCGGGCAACCGTGAATTAGCGGCCGCTCGGGCACCGGCGAAGTGGCGTTGTCGGCTCGGCACAATCACCAACCTTTCCCTTGTCCTGTTCGGGCAAGCGGCCCGACGCCGGAGTAGGCACTATGGGAATTGGTAGCTCGGGAACCCGATGAATTTCCCTGGCGGACAACGTATCCCAAGAGGCCTTGCCCCTCAACAGGGCTCCGCGTCGTCAGGGACGGCAGCCACCCGTCGGCCCGCCCCTGACGACACCCCTACTTAGGAAAGGAAATAACGCGATGACCAACTTCGCACCCGTGTACATAACACCACAGCACCGGCGACGCCTGCAGGACGAACTGGGCGCGCTGCGCTCGCTGCGCAGCATCGAAGTTCCCGACGACGCCATGGATTACGGCGCCAGCCGCGGCGCCCGCCCGGCGGCTCGGCAACGACGCATCCGCGAGATCGAGGATCTGCTCAAGTCGGCGGCCGTCCGCGACGACCCCGCGGCCGAGAGGATCGCGGGGCCGGGCATGGTGTTGACCATCCGCGACGACGCCAGCGGTGAAACGGAAACCCTGCTGCTCGGCAGGCGGGGCGCCGAAGACGCCGACATCAAGGTCTACTCGATGGCATCGCCCCTGGGCCGCTGCATCGCCGGTGCCCGCCCCGGCGAACAACGCATCTATGCGATCCCCCACGACGCCGGCCGGCTCGTGACGTTGCTCAAGGCCGTGCCCTACCGGCCCCCGTCGCCAAACATGTTGGGCCGCAATGGTTCTCGACGAACATCGACTGCCACAGCCGCTTGAGGAAAGGAACCCGGACATGACCAGTGTGCAACCCACCTGGCTTTCACCGCAGGCCTACGGACGGCTGCGGCGCGAGCTGGCCGCCCTGCGGGAGTTGTGCGACGGCAACGCGGCCGGCGATGCCGCCGATGACAACTTCGTCGCCGTCCAGCGCGCACGGCGACTGCGAATGCAGCGGATTCAGGACCTGTTGGTCAACGCCGTCGTCGGCGAGGACCCGCCCGACGACGGGGTCGCCGAACCCGGCATGGTGTTGACCGTCCGCTACGACGACACCGGCGACACCGAGACCTTCCTCCTGGGCGCGCGCGGCGCCGAGCACGGCGATCTGGAGGTGTATTCGATCAATTCCCCGCTGGGTTCGGCCATCGCCGGCGCGCGTCCGGGTGAGCGCCGCACCTACCCACTGCCCAGTGGCGCGGCCTTCGCGGTCACCCTGCTGAGCGCGGTGCCGTACGGCGTCTACCTGGCGCGCACCAACTGACGCCATGCTGTTCGCGCTCATCGACCCGGTGGCGGTGATGTTCCTTCTTCTGGCGATCGTTCTTCTCATCACGGCGGTCGCCTACGGGCGGATGTGATCGTTGTACGCCGTAGCCAAAAACCGCGGCCGCCGCCCGACCTTGCGCAGCCCATAGGCTGGTGTTGAAGAACACCTGCTTCTGCGAGAGGACGAGACATGCCTGCACCGTCAGCCGAGGTCTTCAACCGCCTGCGCGACCTCGCCGCGATCAAAGACGTCAGCGCACGTCAGACCAAGACCATCGACGAGGTCTTCACCGGCAAGCCACTGACCACGATCCCCATCGGCACGGCCGAGGACGTCGAAGCCGCCTTCGCCGAGGCGCGCGCGGCCCAGGTCGACTGGGCGAACCGCCCGGTCGCCGAGCGCGTCGAGGTCATCGCCCGCTATCGCGACCTGGTCGTCGAAAACCGCGACTTCCTGATGGATCTGCTGCAGGCCGAGGCCGGCAAGGCCCGATGGGCGGCGCAGGAGGAGATCGTCGACCTGATGGCGAACGCGAACTACTACGTGCGCGTCGCCGAGGACCTGCTCAAGCCGCGGACCGTGCAGTCGCTGCTGCCGGGGATCGGCAAGACGACCGTGGGATACCAGCCCAAGGGCGTGGTCGGGGTGATCTCGCCGTGGAACTACCCGATGACGCTGACGGCGTCCGACTCGGTGCCGGCGCTGCTGGCCGGGAATGCGGTGGTGCTCAAGCCGGACAGCCAGACCCCGTATTGCGCGCTGGCGTGCGCCGAGTTGTTGTACCGGGCCGGCCTGCCCCGCGCCCTGTACGCGATCGTCCCCGGGCCGGGATCGATCGTCGGCACCGCGATCATCGACAACTGCGACTACCTGATGTTCACCGGCTCGACCGCGACCGGCCGGCAGCTCGCGGAGCACTGCGGCCGCCGGCTGATCGGGTTTTCGGCCGAGCTCGGCGGCAAGAACGCGATGATCGTCATGCGCGGGGCCAACCTCGACAAGGCCGCCAAGGCGGCCACCCGCGCGTGTTTCTCGAACGCCGGCCAGCTGTGCATCTCCATCGAGCGGATCTACGTCGAGAAGGACATCGCCGACGAGTTCACCCGCAAGTTCGGCGACGCCGTGCGAAACATGAAGCTGGGCACCGGATATGACTTCTCGGTCGACATGGGCAGCCTGATCTCCGCGGGCCAGCTGGACACGGTGACCGACCACGTGGACGACGCGAAAGCCAAGGGCGCCAAGGTGCTTGCCGGCGGCAATGCGCGGCCCGACATCGGGCCGCTGTTCTACGAGCCGACGGTGCTGGCCGACGTCACGCCGGAGATGGAATGCGCCGCGAACGAGACGTTCGGCCCGCTGGTCTCCATCTACCCCGTCGCCGACGTTGACGAGGCCGTCGAGAAGGCCAACGACACCGAGTACGGGCTGAACGCCAGCGTGTGGGCCGGTTCGTCGGCGGAGGGCGAGCAGATCGCCGCCCGGCTGCGTTCGGGGACGGTGAACGTCAACGAGGGGTACGCGTTTGCCTGGGGCAGCCTGAGCGCACCCATGGGCGGGATGGGCCAGTCCGGCGTCGGTCGCCGGCACGGTCCCGAGGGGCTGCTCAAGTACACCGAATCGCAGACGATCGCGACCGCCCGCGTGTTCAATCTCGATCCGCCCCTTGGCATTCCGACGACCCTGTGGCAGAAGTCGCTGCTGCCGATCGTGCGGACGGTGATGAAGCTTCCCGGCAGGAACTGACTTTGGCCTTTTGTAAACGCAAATCCGCGTTACGCTCCTCGATGTAGCGTCACATCGCACGTCAGGAGACCGCTATGAAGGCCGACGAGAAGCAATACGAACAAGACGCACGTCGGCTACGCGAGTACGCCACCTTCGCCAACTTCTCGGACGCCGATCTGCTGCGTCTCGCTCGGGCGGCTCATCGCACCGCGACGTCGGCGCCGTTGCCGCTGATCCACGAGCAGACGCCGTCGGACTCCGCCTACATCCTGCTCAGCGGCGAGGTGGGCGTGTACGCCGGGCGGGACCGCATCGCCGTGCTGGGACCGGGCGAGGTTATCGGCGAATCGGCGCTGCACCGCGGGCGGCTGCGGTCGGCGACCGTGACGACGACCGGACCGGCCGAGCTGTTGCGCATCGAACGCGACGATCTCGACAGGCTGCTTCGCGAATTGCCGGCGCTCCGCGAAATCATCGACGCGTCGGTCGCGCGGCACGTGCCGGTGGACCTGCCGCCGAAGCCGAAACCGCCGCGCACCAAGCTGGGCGCCTCGGTGCGCACCGAACTGGTCGAGCGGTTCGAACAGGCGGCCGACAGCGCCGGTCTGGACGTCGCGACCGCGCTCGAAGACGCGATCACCCAGTGGCTGGAGCGGAACGACAAAACGTAGCCGTTCATTGCACTTGCCCTACTACGGCGCGTAGTATTAGACCCATCCCGCCGTGCACAAGGGGGTGCCACGTGAGGTGGAGTTTCGCCCAGATCGGGCTGCTGATCATCTGCGCTTTTCATGTCGTCCAGGCGGTGATCGGCCTCGTCATCAATCCCAGCTTCGCGACCGGGCCCACCGCGCCGACCGTCCAGCTGCTCGGCATGGACTACAACGGCTGGCACGCCGTCGCGGGCCTCGCCCTATTCGCTCCGGGCCTGGTGTTCGCGACGCGCAAGTCGTGGGCGGTGCTGTACCTGCTGCTGGCCGCGATAGCCGGTGCGCTGCCGGGCATTTGGGCGTTCTTCTCGCATCAGGTCGCCGTCGTCTTCACCTTCCCCAACAACGTCACCGACGCGGTGGTGCACCTGGTGACCGCGGGGGTGATGCTCGCGGTGGCCGCGGTGCAGATTCGGCTGGACGGCGGGTTGCGAAACTCGCTCGCCGATCTGCGGAGGCGCCCTAGCTCGACCGTCCGGTGAAAAGCGCGTTCAGCTCGTCGAATCCGGTGGCGCCCGCCAGTCCCGCGAAGGACCCGTCCTCGATCAGCTTTCGCGCGGCCGCCAGGAACGCGCCCCAGGCGACGCGACTCAACGCCGAGCCGACGCTGATCCGCCGCACGCCCGCCTGCGCGAGATCGGTCACCGTCAATCCCGTGTCGGACGACATCAGGACGTTGACGGGGTAGGGCCGTACGGCGTCGACGAGGGTCGCGATGTCCTTTTTGGTACGAATCCCCGGCGCGAAGAGCACCTCGGCCCCCGCCTCGGCATAAGCCTGCAGCCGCCGGATGGCCTCGGCGAGCGGATCGGGGTGGCCGTATAGGAAGCATTCCGCGCGGCCGGTCAGCACGGCGTCGGCCCCGGAGTCGTCGATCGCCGCACGCGCAGCGCGGACGCGATCGGTGGCCTCGGCGAGTTCGAAGAGCGGCTTGTCGGCGGCGCCCGTGCCGTCTTCGATGGAGAGCCCCGCTACGCCGGTGGCCACGCAGCGCGCGACGTTGTGGGCGAGCTCGTCGGTGTCTGCGGCGTACCCGGCCTGGAAGTCGGCGTTGACGGGGACGCTGACCGCGGCCACGATTTCGGCGATGTTGTCCAGGGCGGCGTCGACGGAAAGCGCGGTCGACGTGTCCGGCAGACCGCGGGCGAAGCACAGGCCGGCGCTGGTCGTGGCCAGCGCCGGGAAGCCGAGGTTGGCGAGGGCGATGGCCGAACCGGCGTCCCACGGGTTCGGGATGAGAAAACACCCCTCTTGTTGATGAAGCCGGCGAAACTGCTCTGCAGCGTGCGAATCCACCACCCGATTATGCTCGGGCCAATCGGAGGCCGCTAGATCGGCATGGTGGCGAAACGCCTTGTGCCGTAGCGGGTTTAACTGGCCGCGCCGGAGAACCCGACGGCCGTCGTCGGCGCACCCGGTCCCGCGCTGGAACCAAGACGACTGGCCGCGAAGGCCACGCCCTGGTCGATCATCGCCGCGTTGGTCGAGTAGGTGTCGTGCGCGACGAAGTTCATCCCGTCGGAGCAGATGGGGTCCCCAGGCGCGCATACCTGGATGGTCTTGGCCTGGTAGAGCGGGCCGATGACGACCGGCGGCTCGCCGAAGAAGTTCATCGCCTTTTCGCTTGGCGTTGCGAAGAGCACCACCGACGAGATGTGATTGGCCACCTCGGGCTCCAGCGGTTTGGGCACGCTCGCCGGATCGATCCCGGCCGGCACGGCCGGCGAGGTGACGAAGCCCATGACGGCAGCGCCCTGGGAGTAGCCGCCAAGCACCATCTTGCTGTTCGGGCAGTCGTGGGCGAACGAAACGACGTGCGCGCCCGCGTCCCTGACGCCCGCCTCGCCCGCGCTCGTCCAGTCGTGGGTGGCGGGGTAGTTGACCGGATACACGTCGAACGAACCGGCGCCGACGCGCGGGCGCAGCGAGTCGACGAATGCCTGTCCGGTCGGACCGAGGCCCGGCGGGTCATCGGTGCCGCGGGCGAACACCACTTGGACGTCCGGACACGCATCGGCCGAGGCCAGCGGGAGCGCGGAAGCGAGGACCGAAGCGCTGACGCCCGACATCGCGGTCACCGCGGAAGCAAGGAAACGGGAGAGCTGACGCGCAATCATGGCGCTGTGTGCCCAGTGATCGGCACTTCTAAACCACGGATTTGTTGTGGCTTGACCGCCACGGAACGGCACCGTGCTCACCCGCCGGATTAGCGCTGGCGGACGATGGCAAACCCAGGGTTATGGCATTCGCACGACCCATGATCACGGCGGATCGAGCCGCAACGCGCAGCCGCATCGCGAAGCTCCGCAGATACGTCGAGAAGAACTTGCTCACGGAAACGGATTTTGTGTGCTCGCATCAGGCCGACTGCCGCCATTCGTGTCGGCCCGGCGATAGTTTCCGCGAGGGAACCATGAGCCACGTCGGGCGACACTTCGACCTCCGCGCCGACGGCAAGCCCCTTCGGATCGTCGTCGTCGGCCAGGAGTCAGGATTTCCTAAGGGCGCCCCCGCGCTGCAGTCCCATGTCACGCTCGACGCTCGATACCAACAAGTCCACGACGTGACTGGACTGGAAAAGCGGTACTACACGACGAATACGCATAAGGGCCGGAACCCCCACATGCGGGGAACAACGACGGCTCTACGCATCCTGATGGGAACCGATGCGGGCACGGACCGGGAAGGAGAGTTCGTTAAACCCGGTAACGACAAGCCGTTTCACATCTTCGATGGTTTTGCCCTCGTGAACCGCCTGTTGTGTTCGGCAGCACCACCCGGCAGCAGCAATGGCCGCCCGACCGGAACGATGTTTCGGAACTGCAGTGAGCATTTCAGCGCCACGATGAAAATCCTCGAACCCACCATCGTGATCATTCAAGGAAGGGCCGTTGCCAAATGGGTCAAGCCCCTCCTCGTCCCCGGTCGCACGTACGACGACCATCACCACGAGGCATTCCTCGGTAAGCACCGCATGATCGTCTGCACCTTCACCCACCCGTCCGCGCACGGGGCGCATCGGTGGGGCGATCAACCAACCGCGCGTTACATAGCGGACGTCGTTCGGCCGACGTTGCGGAAGGCATTGATCCAGTCGTAGCGCAGGTCTTTCAGATCGTGCCGCAGCGGGTAGTCCGTCGGTCGACGAAGGAGGTTGCGATGGGCAAGCATTCGCAGAACGACGACGAGCCCAGGGGCGGCCGGCCGGGTCCCGCGGATCACGGGCGCGAGGGCGGCATGGCGACGCGGGAGAACGCGCCGGAACTCACCGAGCCCGACGACGAGGACTGACGAGATCCGGCCCCGGGCGGGTGGCCGGAATGTCACCGCCACGACGAAAATGGGTGGATGCCATCTGAACGGGTGCCGCCGCCCCCGCCGAAGTCGGCGCCGGGCTGGTACCCCGACCCCGCCGGCGTGGGCCACGGGCTGCAGCGGTACTTCGACGGCACCGACTGGACCACCGAGTGGGCGTTCGCCACCGAGCCGCCGAAAAAGGGCGTCCCGGGAAAGGCGGCGCTGGCCCTGGCGACGTTGGGGGCGCTGGTGCTTCTCGTCCTCGTCGGCAGAAGTTGGGTTTTCGACGCGAAGAGTGACTCGGCCCCGCCGAGTTCGGCGGCCGCGAGCCCACCGTCATCGACCGAGGCCCCACCGTCGACGCCGCCAGGCCCCAAGAAGCCGGACGGGGTCACCTTCACCACCGCGCCCGGCCCCAACGGCGACGTGGTCGACGCCCGATTCGCGATTCGCGACAACTACAGCGAACAGATGATCAAAGACGGTGCCCGGATGGACACCATCGACATCCTCAGGTACGCACGAACGACTTATCCCGACGCGTCCGCGGTGAACGTGCAGGGCACCTTTCCGATGACCGATCCCTACGGCAACACGTCGACGCAGGTCGCCATCGACCTCACGTATTCGCGGGCGACGCTGAACAAGATCAACTTCGACGGCATCACCAAGGCCAGCATTTGGGAGATTCGTGATTCCGGCACGATCCTGGCGGCCTTTCAGCCTTGAGCAATAATCGGCACGTGTCCGCCGAACCCCGTCAGCCACCACCGGCCGCGCCGAAGCAGCCGCGCGTGACGCCCGAGGATTTGGAGCGGTTCGGCGACGAGGAGCAGATGCGCGCGGCGTCGGACGAGGGACGGCTGCGCGACGAGCGACCGCCGCATCACGGCTAGCTTTCCAGGCGGTCGATGTGGGCTAGGAAGTGCTTCAGCACCGCTTCGGGCGCCTCGAGTTGCGGCCAGTGCCCGATGTCGTCGGCAAGCATCACCACATTCGGTTCGGGAACCACCTCGGCATAGCGGCGCGCCATGTGGGCACCGGAGTTGGGGTCGATGGGCCCGTCGATCAGGCGCATCGGCACCGCGGTCTGCCGCATGGCGCGCACCCACCGGTTGCGATACGTGAGGCGATCGTTGATGAACCGGCCGACCTTGTGCAGCACGCGGCGGCCGTCGTTGTAGTCCAGGATCTGGTTGAACACCGCCATCATGCGCGGGGTCGGCTTGGTGTTGGGGCCGAACATCTCGCGCAGCGTCGGTTCGAGCAACCGTTTGGACACCGGGCTGTTTTGCAGAGGGCTCAGGAGGTCGCCCAGCGGGGTGCCCGACATCAACTTCTGCGCCGCCCGGGGTGTGTACGACTCGATGAACATGCCGCCATTGAGCCAGGTGATCGAGTCGATGCGCCATTCGCCATAGCTTTGCTGCCTGAACTCGTGACGGGCCAACAGTTCTTGGCCCACCGAGTCGCCGATGTCGTGAGCCAGGATGTGCGCGTTGCGGATGTTGAGGTGCGCTAGGAGCGCCTCGTGCATGTCGGCGTGGTCGATGACCGAGTACTGGTAGGTCACCGGTTTGGCGGAGAAGCCCATCCCGATCATGTCCGGCGCGATGACCGTGAACCGTTGCGTCAGTTTTGGCCAGATCGGCGCCCAGTCAAAGGAATTGAACGGGTAACCGTGGATCAGCAGCAGCGGAGGCCCGCTGCCCTCGACGCGGTAGAAGATGTCGAAGCCGAGGTAGTCGAAGTACTCGCCGGAGTCCAGCCAGCGTTTCAGTTCAGCGTCCATGACGGTAATCATGCTTCTTCCCGCCGGAACGTGTCGGGGTGGCCGCGTCTCACAGGCGGCGTGTCGGAACTGTGAAGATTTGCTACGCGCGTGTCAAGGCTTTGTTAAGTACGCGACCTGATCGGCGTCGACCCATCACCGTTAGCAGTACGGCACCCCTTCTGCCGGAACACGATGTGAAAGGAAGCGTGTGTTCAAGCCTGTTGCGTCCGCGGTGATCCTTGCTGTTTGTGCCGTCGGACTGGCCGCGCCGGCACAAGCCCAGGCCGGTGGCTTCATCGTGATCGCGGGGTCGGACTCCACCCACTCCGTCGACGTCACCGTCGGCGGCAACCACGCCAGCCTCGCCGACGTCGAGGCGTACGCGATCAGTCATTGCGCCGAGAAGCACGGCGCGACCGATTGCCACGTCCTTGCCGAGGGCCGGGGTGGCTGTGTGGCCCTCTCGGACAACGGTCATGGCTTGGTCGGGGGCTGGGGTCCCACCCGCAATGCCGCCGGTGCCGCGGCGGCGGCCAAGGTGGTGTCCGGGCCGGCAAACGTGGACGGCACTCGCTGCGTCGTCGACCCGGACCTGATTTCGACGGGGAACTTCTCGTTCGTGGCCACGCAATAGCCGCGCGACGCCCGGGTCAGGCGGTGCGGCGATGCGTGTCGGTCGACCAGAGATGACCGCAATCCGAGCACTGCAGGTGCACCAGGGTGCCGCGGTTGCTCAACAGGTACTGCCAGTGCGTGTCGCAGTTTCGGGTGCTGCGGCAATCCCCACACTTGGCGCGGTGATCGCATTGTGGGCAGGGCAGCCAGGCGCGGCGGCTACGGTCGGCGGTCGGATCAATCGGTAACACGATCAACCGTCCGTTCGGGAAGGACGCCGGCGCGGACGAGGTCGTCGTAGATCCGCTGCTGCTCGGTGTCCAAATTCGAATACAGCATGTCGTAGGCCTGCTGTTCCTCGGCGAGCACGGCGACGGGGTCCCAGTCGTCACCGATCGCGTCGAGTACCGCGCTGCGCCGACGCGCCTCGTCGAGCGTCAGGTCGTAGGCAAAGTCAAGGTTGGCCATTGCGCCCCCACCATTAGTCAGACAAACGAATGGTTAGGATGCCCTAATTGGCGCTGGTCAAGCTATGGCGTGCGTCACTTTTGGTGGCTGGAGTTCGTCACATTCAGCGGAGCAGCCGGCTTTGCCTGTTGGGCCGCACCGACGCGGCGTTGCCGACCTTACGTCAACGCTGCGTCGGGTGCTTCTGGTTGCGGCCAGTGTCTGATGTCGTCTGCGAGCATCAGACACCAGGTTCGGGTATCAGCTGCGCGTAGCGGTGCGCCATGTGGGCGCCGGAGTTGGGGGTGATGGGCCCGTCGATCAGGCGCATCGGCACCGTGGTCTGGCCGACCCACGCACCCACCGGTTGCAGTGGGCGCGGGGGGAGCACCGATGCGCGGCAAACGAATACTTCAAATGATCGCCATCGCCTCCGTAGCCGGCTTGGTCGCATGCAGCAACGCCACGACTAACTCCACCATTAACAGTGGCACTAGATCGGTACCCACAGGGGCGCCACCGTCAATCACCAATGAGCCAATTGGTCAGGTGGATGCAACCCTGGTGAGCCGTTCCACGCTTGTCAGCGGGCGCGGCATGCGTGTGCGAATCCTGACCTACGGCGGCATCTTTCAGTCGATTGAGGTCCCCGACCGCACCGGACACGTTGACAATGTGGTGCTGGGGGTTTGAACCTTGGACCGCTACGCGAACAACATCGGATCCGCCAAGACCTATTTCGGCGCGATCATCGGCCGCTACGGCAACCGGATCGCCAAGGGGGCATTTTCGTTGAACGGCAACGAGTATCACCTGCCGGTCAACAA
>NZ_LATC01000100.1:0-16946 GCF_001414075.1 Mycobacterium sp. UM_11
CGGCAGCGTCAGATGTGTATAAGAGACAGCGCGAGATGATCGCGGTCGGCACCATGTCTTCGATGTGCTGAAACGACCAGCGCGAGTAGGGCGGCGCGAGCCAGTTGTCCAGTGACATCCCGGCAGGGCGAGTCACGCGCGCGCGACAAGCCGGGAAACGATGGGCGCGGCCGGCGTCAGGGGCGTCGAGGTGAACTTCGCCTTCATGCCCTTGACCCAGCGCTGGCAGCGGTCGCTCAGCTGATAGTCGTCGGTCTGCAGGTGTGAGCGGGTGACGAGCACGCCGAGCTGCGCGCCCTCGGAACGCAAGTCGCCCGGCGCGGCGACCCGCATGTAAAAGGCCTCGGACCCGTCGAGCAGCGTTGCCCAGTCGTTGGCGGTCCGCGAAAAGGAGACCCGGCCGTCGTCGTCGAGGCGCCAAACCCCCGTCCGCGGCGTCGCGGTGAAGATCTCGATATCCGGCGACGTCTCCGTCAGGATGACCTGGCCCCAGACCTCGTCCTCGCCGTAGCCCCGCTCCCACCGCTCGTTGATCTCGTCGATGTCGAGCTCGTAGTCCACGTCCATGTATTCGAGCAGGTGGAACAGGAACAGCGGCATGTCGGCGTAGGCCTCGGTGGTCAGGTTCGTCATCGGACTGGCGCCGGACAGGCGCGGATTCACCTCACCGAGGTAAAGCTCGTCGGAGTCGAGATCGTGCAGGAGGTCCACCTCGAAGTAGCCGAGGTATCCCTCGCGGCGCATGACGTCGCCGAGCTTGGTCACCATTTCCCGCGCGGCGTGCGTCTGGGCGGGCGGAAGAACCTCGTGCCAGATGTCGTTGCCGCACCAGCTGCCCCGGCTCGGAGTGAGCTCGGAGTAACCGACCAGACTCGTCATCGCGGGGCCGACCACGGTCCCGTGGCGGGTCACGGCCCCCTCGAGGCACACCTCCACGTTGCGGATCCGCTTCATCACTTTGAGTTCCTGCCCGACGAGGTCGCCGGCGTGCTCGTCCCAGTCGCGCTGACCGTGCACGAAGAACGTCCCGCTGCCGGCGTTGCCGTAGGCGATCGAGATGACCAGGTCGTCACCCAAGCCGGCGTCGTGGGCGAGCGCCAGGAGTTCGTCGTAGGTGGTGGCCCGCCCGATCGTGTTGGGCACACTGGGCACCCCTGCCTCGTCGGCCAGGCGCGTCATCACGATCTTGGAGCCCAGGCGCTCGCGGAGCTCGATCGGCGGGTGCATGATCTCGAGGCCCGCCGACCGGGCGAGGGCCTGAATTTCCGCGTTCATCATCACGAAACAGCACTTGCCGCCCGGACCTTTGCCGGCGATGAACTCGATCGTCTCGGGGTCGGACAGGAGGTGGCTGCAGACGTCGTCCATGGAATCGAAATCGCGGCGGTCACGTCGGCGGGGCACGAACACGCGCGAGTGGGTGCCCTCGAACGAGTCAAAGTAGGTCAGGTAGAAGAAGTTTCGTATCCAGCGGTCGACGCCGAGCAAGTTGAACGGCGTCGGCGAGACGAAGAACAGCGGGACCTTGTTCGTGTGGAAGAACGCGCGGATGTCCGAGAGGCCTTTGAGTGGGCCGCGCCGCTGCGGCTCCGGCACCATCACGCCACCCGCGCTGGCGCTGCACCCAGCGCATCGGCAATGCAGTCACTTACGTTCATTGCACAAGTGTGACCCCGGATGGCCCGCGGCACTGGCCTAACGGAGTTCCTTGATGAACTCTTTCGCCAAAGGTCCAGCGGAGGCCGGGTTCTGACCCGTGAAGAGATTGCGATCTTTTAACGTGTAGGGCTTCCAGACCTCACCGCGGGAGAAGTCGACGCCCATCTTCACCAGTTCGTCCTCGGCGGTCCAGCGGGCCTTCGCCCGCAGCCCCACCCCGTCCTCTTCGTCATTGGTGAAGGCGGTGACTTTGTACCCGGCGAACGGCGACGCCCCATTGCGCCGGGTGGCCATCATCGCGACCGGCGCGTGGCAGACGATGGCCAGCGGCTTGCCGGACGCGAGCGCCGCGGTCAGCAGCCGGCCCGAGTCGGCGTCCTGCCAAAGGTCCTCCATCGGGCCGTGCCCGCCCGGGTAGTAGACGGCGTCGTAGTCCTCGAGGCGGGCGTCGGCCAGCTCGATCGGTCGGCGCAACTCCTCGGCGGAGCGCAGGATCTCCTCGAGTTCCAGGGCGATCTCTTCGCTGCCGGCCATCGACGGGCGCAGGCTCATCACATCCACATGCGGCACAACGCCTTTCGGGGTGGCGACCACGACCTGGTGACCGGCGTTGGTGAGCTCGCGGTAGGGGGCCGCGAACTCCTCGGCCCAATAGCCGGTCGGATGCCTGGTGCCGTCCTTCAGCGTCCAATAACTCGCGCCGCTCACCACGAACAGAACCTTCGCCATCGCGCTTCCCCTCGTTATCCGCACCGGATTGACCCACCCCAGCGTCGCCGAACTCGTCTGGCGGTGCAATACGGCGGGGCGGCGCATTCTCAATACGCTCAATACGCCGTTGATGGGGGCGCGCGCACCGCGGCGCGTCCAAAGACAGCAGCCGGAAACCGGCATTTAACAAGTGCCGAGCCAACCGTTCGTTCTAGCGTTTGCCCATTTGAGGGTTGGGGAACAACAATTGGCGTGTCGTACGAGCGGATGACGCCAGCAGGGGGATCATGACTTAAAGGCGTCTCTATTCGAGGGGTGGTCGATGATGACGTCGGACGACTGGCAACCGGTGGTACGAGTTGGAGAACCCAAATTCGTAGCCGGCCTGGGAAATAGGATAAAAGTTGAGGTCAAGACACGGGGGTGGCTAAGCCGGGACTGGCGTGGCTACTTCGGTTCGCAGGTATCGCAGCAACGGCTCGATGCCAGGTACTCGTCGTATCCCTGTTGGGATGAGATCCAGTGCATAGAGGGCACCTGTGCGCTCGACGAGGCGGAGCAGTACATCGAAATGATCGATGCGGCAATCCACTACGCGAACAATCGGTTGCGCCACGACGCGATGCCGGCCACAGCGCTGCAGGGGCCCGTGCGGGACCACCGGACGTTTGGGGTCAGACGGCGCCAGGCGGCGCTGGACCAGCTGGCGAAGCGGTTGGCACGACCCGACCCGGTCGAGAGCGAACTGACCGCGACTTAAACCGCGACAATTCATTACGTCGCTGAATTATTTCCATGCAATTCGGTAGGTCCGCGCGCCCGTCCGCGGGAAGGTGCCGCAAACGCATTTGCGTTTGCACGGCCATTTTTTTCCGCGGTGGGGCCTCGCTCGTATCGTGTGCGCCACGCAAATCCTCGCGGCGACTCGCACAATACGAGTGCCGTTAAAGGGCACGGCCAGAGCGTGGGCCGCCATTCACGCCCGGCCGCTGCCGTGCGTTTCTTTCGCGCCCGCCGCCCGCCCCCGGGCCATCCACCGCAGCTTGCTGCTGCGAAACGGGCGAAATCCGGTCGGCGCGACCCCGACCGCCCGTATGCACGCCGCGCAGTACCCTTACCGTGGCCCGGAATAGCAGCCGACGGCACGGCAATCGTGCGTCGCCCGGGGCCGCCAGCCCAAGCCGCGGAGGTGCCCGATGGCCGAATCCGACCCCGTCTTGTTCACCGTCGAGCGCCGCGTCGCGGTCATCACCGTCAACGACCCCGACCGGCGCAACGCCGTCACCGCCGAGATGTCGGCTCGCCTGCGCGCGGCCGTCGAGCGGGCCGAGGCCGACCCCGACGTTCACGCCGTGGTGGTCACCGGTGCCGGCAAGGCGTTTTGCGCGGGCGCGGACCTGAGCGCGCTCGCCGCCGCGGGCGGTGACAAAGCCGAGGCGGGTCTGCAACAGCTTTACGACGGCTTCATGGCCGTCGGCGGTTGCCGGCTGCCCACCATCGCCGCGGTGAACGGCGCGGCCGTCGGCGCCGGACTGAATCTCGCGCTGGCGGCCGACGTGCGGATCGCCGGGCCGGCGGCGTTGTTCGACGCCCGCTTCCAAAAGCTGGGACTGCATCCCGGCGGCGGTGCGACCTGGATGCTCCAGCGAGCCGTGGGCCCGCAGGTGGCCCGCGCGGCCCTGTTGTTCGGCATGCGCTTCGACGCCGAAGCCGCCGTGCGGCACGGGTTGGCGCTGTCCGCCGCCGACGATCCGGTGGCGGCGGCGCTGGAGCTCGCCGCCGGGCCCGCGAACGCCCCGCGCGAGGTCGTGCTGGCGACCAAGGCCACCATGCGCACGACCATCAGCCCGGGATCGGTGGATAACGAGCAGCACGCCTGGGCGATGCGCACCGAGCTCGGGCCGCAGGCCTACTCCATCCAGTCACCGGAATTCGCTCAGCGACTGGCCGCGGCGCAACGCAGGTAGCGCCGACGCAGGTTCGGAAGTTGGGATCGGTAGCGATTCCGCAAAAGTGTGCTTTGCTACGAAGACGCCGACAGGCGTGGCGCCCTAGCGAAGGACATGCCCGTGGAGATCACCCAGACCCTCACCCGACTCGCCGCCGGGGCCCTGTTGGCCAGCGGCCTCGCGACGGCCGGAACGGCTCTGGTCGAAGGCATCGCCCAGGCCCAGCCGGCCCCCGCGCCGCGGGTCTACTGGTGCCCCAATCAACCGTGGAACCCGGCATGGGGCGAAAACAGATACTGGAACCAGTGCTGGGACACCGACAACCCGCCGCCGTACCCGCCCCCGCCGCCTTCGCGCGCGCCCAGCTTCAACTGCGGCCTGTTCTGGTGCCCCGTCCCGCCGCACCCCTGAGCCGTCAGAGGTCGAGCAACCCGGTCATCGGCGACTCGACCAAGTCCCTCAGCTCGCTGACGAATCGGGCCGCCTGGGCGCCGTCCGCGACGCGGTGGTCGAACACGCAAGTCAGCGTCATCGTCGGGCGCACCACCACCTGATCGGCGACGGCCACCGGGCGCGGCTTGATCGCGCCCATCCCCAGGATGGCCGCCTCGGGGTGGTTGATCACCGGCACGCCGTCGTCGGCGCCTAAAGCCCCGAAGTTGGACACGGTGAACGTGGACCCGCGCATCTCCCCCGGCGTCAGGATGCCCTCGCGCGCCCCGGCGATCAATTCGGCCGTCCGGCCGGCCAATTCGCGGGTGGTCTTGGTATGCGCGTCGGCGATCACCGGGACCAACAACCCGCGATCGGTGGCCACCCCGAAACCCAGATGGACCCGATGCTCGACGCGCACGTGCGGGCCATCGGGTGAGTCCACCCATGTCGAGTTGAGAATCTCGTTGTGGCGCAGCGCGATCACCAGCAGCCGCAAGGTCAGCACGAACGGGGTGATCCGCTGATCCGCCGACGCTCGGTCCGACAGCCGCAACAGTTCGGAGCAGTCAACCGCGACGCTGACCTTGGCGGCCGGGATCTCCCTGTGCGACAACGTCATTTTCTCGGCCATCCGGGCCTGCACGCCGCGGACCGGGCGAACGTCGGCGCCGTTCAGGCCGGCCGCGGCCAACACTTCCGCCCGGGTGATGATGCCGTCGGGCTCGCGCTGCACCGAGCTCAGGTCGACCTTCAGCTCCTTGGCCAGTTTGCGCACCGGAGGGGCGGCCAGCGGGCGGCTGCGTCGGCTGGCGTCGACGCCGGCGTCGGCGCCGTAGCCCACCAGCGTGGGTACCGCTCCACCAGGGGCGTCGCCGTTCACCGGTGCGGTGTCGACGCGGACCAGCACCGCCCCCACCGCGAGCACATCGCCTTCCCCGCCGTGGGTTTCGACGATTCGGCCCGCGTACGGGCTGGGCAGTTCCACCTCCGCCTTCGCCGTCTCCACCGAACACAACACCTGGTTGAGCTCGACGTCGTCGCCTGCGGCGACGTTCCAGCGGGTCACCGTCACTTCCTGCAATCCCTCACCGAGATCCGGGACGCGGAACGCCTTGACCCGCTCGTCGGCGCTCATGGCTGCCCCAGGGAACGCTCGACGCAGTCCAGCAGCCGGTCGGGGCCGGGTAGCCATAGTCGCTCCAGCCGGGCGGGCGGGTACGGGGTGTCGAATCCGCAGGCGCGCAGGACCGGCGCCTCCAGCTCGTAGAACATCTCCTCCTGGATCCGGGCGGCCAACCCCGCGCCATATCCCAGGCTGCGCGGGCCCTCGTGCATCACCACGCAACGCCCAGTCCGGCGAATCGACGCCGCCACGGTCTCGAAATCCAACGGCACCAGTGACCGCAGGTCGACGACCTCCAGGCTCCAACCGCGTTGCCGCTGAGCCTCTTCCGCGGCGCCGACCGCGGTGCTGACCAGGCTGCCGTAGGTGACCACGGTGACATCGGAGCCGGCGCGGCGCACCATCGCCCGCCCGATCGGCGGTTCGGGCCGCTCGGTATCCACCGACCCGCGGACCTGATAGCGCCGCTTCGGCTCGAGGAACATCACCGGGTCCGGACAGGCGATCGCGTGGCGAAGCAACCAGTACGCGTCGGACGGGCAGGACGGAACCACCACCTTCAGGCCGGCGGTATGGGCCCAATACGACTCGGTCGAGTCCGAATGATGTTCGGCCGCACCGATTCCGCCGAAGGACGGGATGCGCACGGTCACCGGCATGTTGATCTCGCCGCGGGTGCGGGTGCGGTACTTCGCCAGATGGCTGACCACCTGATCGAACGCCGGGTAGGAAAACCCGTCGAACTGAATCTCGGGCACCGGCACGAATCCGCGCAGCGCCAGTCCCACCGCGATACCGATGATGGCGGATTCGGCCAGCGGCGTGTCGAAGCAGCGCTGCTCGCCGAATGTTCCGGCCAGCCCCTCGGTCACCCGGAACACCCCGCCCTCGACCGACACGTCCTCGCCGAACACCAGCACCCGCTCGTCGGCGGCCATCGCGTCGTGCAGGGCCCGGTTGAGCGCCTGCACCATGGTCATCACTTGCGCGCCGAGAGCGGTGTGCTGCTTTGCGGCCGTGCGGGTTTCGTCGGGGGTGGCCGGACGATCGGCGAGCTGAGTCATTCACGCCTCCCCGTCGTTGCGGTCGAGCTCGGCCCGCAGCTGCTGGCGCTGCGCCTGCAATCCCGGCGTCATCTCGGCGTACACCGTGGTGAACACCTCGTCGATGTCGAAATCGGGCGCGCCGAACACCGCGTCGCGCAATTCGGCGCGCATGCGCTTCGCACGGGCGGCCACCCGGTCCCCCAACCGCGTCGACCAAATGCCCTGTCCCTGAAGGTAGGTGCGGTATCGCGGGATCGGGTCGAGCGCCGTCCAGCGGTCCACTTCCTCCTGGGTCCGGTAGCGGCTGGGATCGTCGGACGTGGTGTGCGGGCCGAGCCGGTAGGTGACCGCCTCGATCAACGTCGGGCCGCCGCCGGCCCGGGCGCGCGCGGCGGCCTCCGCCATCACCGCGTAGCAGGCCAGCACGTCGTTGCCGTCCACCCGGATCCCCGGCATCCCGTAGCCGATGGCCTTGTGCGCGATGGACGGTGCCGCGGTCTGCTTGTGCAGCGGAACGGAAATCGCCCACTGATTGTTCTGCACGAAGAACACGCACGGCGCGCTGAAGACGGCCGCGAAGTTCAGCGCCTCGTGCACGTCGCCGACGCTGGTGGCGCCGTCACCGAGGAAGGCCACCGTCACCGAATCCTCGCCGAGACGTTGCGCCGCCATCGCAGCGCCGACCGCGTGCAGGGTCTGGGTGCCGATCGGGATCGACGTCGGGGCGCAGCACTTTTTGGTGAATTCCAGTCCGCCATGCCAGGTTCCGCGCCACACCGCGCCGACGTGCCCGGGCGGGATGCCGCGCACCAGATACGCACCCAGCTCCCGGTATTGGGGAAACAGCCAGTCCGTCTTGCGCAAGCAGGTGGTCGCCCCCACCTGCGCGGCCTCCTGGCCGCGGCACGACGCGAACAGCGCCAACTCCCCCTGGCGCTTGAGGTTGATGAACTCGGTGTCCAGCTCGCGGGTGACCATCATCATCTCGTAGAGCCAGCACAGTGTCTCCGCGGGAAGGTCACGGCCGTAGCGGAGTTCGGGCGTCGGTGTGCCGTCCGCGGCGACGAGTTGCACCGGCTCGAGGTCGACGGTCATCGGCAGTTGAGGCACCGTCGCCATACCGTCTCCCTACTTCGGTGCCGCAGGGCCACAGCCAAAGCTCAGCCGGGACCCACCGCGAGCCGAAGTCGATCGCCAGCTACCCGAAAGGCCTCGCTCGCCGCGACACTGGCGTACCCACCATTATGCGCTCAAAAGAGAAGAGACCGCGGTGATCGCGACCGTGTCGCGGCCACCGACAACGCGGTTGCGTTGCGAGGGTTCGACCGTCACCCGGCGCCGGACTGCCCCGCCCTGCGCACCAGCATTTCCGCGTGCTTGAGCACCGGCGAGTCGACCATTTGTCCCTCGAAGGCGAAAACACCGCGCTCGGTGCGCGCCGCCTCCAATACCCTTCGCGCCCAGTCAACTTTCTCCTCGCTGGGCCGGTAGGCCTCGCGCACGACGGCGATCTGGGTCGGGTGGATGCACACGGTCCCGTGGAAACCCACCGCGACGGCGTCCGCGGCTTCGGCCCGCAAGCCTTCGACGTCGCGGATGTCCAGATGCACCGCATCGAGCGCGGCCCGGCCGAAGGTGGACGCCGCCAGCAGGACCGTCGACCGGACATGGCGGGCGAAGTCTCGGTAGGTGCCGTCGGCCAGGCGGCTGGAACTACCGCCGAGGGCCGCGACGAGGTCCTCGGCGCCCCACATCATTGCGACGGTGCCCTCCGCGGCGGCGATCTCGGTGGCGAACACCGCCCCGCGGGGCGTCTCGATCAGCGCGATGACGTCACGGGGCGCCAGCGCGGACACCTGGGCGGCCGACTCGGTCTTCGACAGCATCACCGTGGTGTAGGGCGTCTCGGCCAGGGCGTCCAGGTCGCGGGCGTGCTCCTCGGTGCCGGCCGCGTTGACGCGCACCACGGTGCGCTCGGGATCCAACGGGGTCTCGGCCAGCGCCTTGCGCGCGGCGGCCTTGTCCGACTGGGCCACGCCGTCCTCGAGGTCGAGGATCACCACGTCGGCCGCGGCCGCGGCTTTGGCGAAGCGCTCGGGGCGGTCGGCCGGGCAGAACAGCCAGCCCGGACCGGCGGCTTGCAGTTTCATCGGGACTCCTCGCCGTCCGGCCGCTTCTGCACCAGCGTGGTCCGCACCGCCCGCGCGACGACGTCGCCGTGCTGATTGCGTCCGGTGTGCTCGAGGGTGACGATCCCTTCGCCCGGCCGGCTCTTCGACTCGCGCTTGCCGGTGCACACGGTCTCCGCGTACAGGGTGTCGCCGTGGAAGACGGGCTTGGGGAACGACACCTCGGAGAAGCCGAGGTTGGCCACGATGGTGCCCAGCGTCAGCTGCGATACCGACAACCCGACCAGGGTGGACAGCGTGAACATCGAATTCACCAACCGCTCGCCCCGAAAGCCCGGTTGCTCGGCGGCCCACGCCGCGTCGAGGTGCAGCGACTGGGTGTTCATCGTCAGCGTGGTGAACAAGACGTTGTCGGCCTCGGTGATGGTGCGGCCGGGCCGGTGCAGGTACGTCGTGCCGGTCTCGAATTCCTCGAACCACAGGCCCCGCTGGACGATTGACTTGTCGGTCACGACAGCCCCAGCGACCGCGCGATGAGCATCAACTGCACCTCGGTGGTCCCCTCACCGATCTCGAGGATCTTGCTGTCGCGGTAGTGCCGCGCCACCGGGTACTCGTTCATGAACCCGTACCCGCCGTGAATCTGGGTGGCGTCGCGCGCGTTGTCCATGGCGGCTTCCGACGCGATCATCTTCGCGATGGCTGCCTCCTTCTTGAAGGGCTTGCCGGCCAACATCTTTGCGGCCGCGTCGTAGTAGGCCGTACGCGCGACATGCGCGCGCGCTTCCATCCGCGCGATCTTGAAGCTGATCGCCTGATAGGAGCCTATCGGCTGCCCGAAGGACTGGCGTTCCTT
Source organism: Mycobacterium sp. UM_11 (assembly GCF_001414075.1). Taxonomy (NCBI): domain Bacteria; kingdom Bacillati; phylum Actinomycetota; class Actinomycetes; order Mycobacteriales; family Mycobacteriaceae; genus Mycobacterium; species Mycobacterium sp. UM_11. The sequence continues at coordinate 9,909 of NZ_LATC01000100.1, forward strand.
CGCGTACTTGACGCTCTCGTCGACGCAACCCTGGGCCGCCCCGGTCGCCAGCGCGGCGATCGCGATGCGGCCCTCGTCCAGGATGGACAAGAAGTTCGCATAACCCGTGCCGCGGGCGCCCAGCAGGTTCTCCTCCGGGACGCGGGCGTCCGCGAAGCTCAGCGGGTGCGTGTCCGAGGCGTTCCATCCGACCTTGCTGTAGAACGGTTCGACGGTGAATCCCGGTGTGCCGTTGGGCACGATGATCGTCGAGATCTCCTTTTTCCCATCGGCGATGCTGCCCGTGACCGCGGTGACCGTGACCAGCTTGGTGATGTCGGTGCCGGAGTTGGTGATGAACTGCTTGCTGCCGTTGATCACCCACTCGCCATCGTCGAGCCGGGCCGTGGTTCGGGTGGCGCCCGCGTCGGAACCGGCGCCCGGCTCGGTCAGCCCGAACGCGGCCAGGGCGCGCCCGGCGGCGAGGTCCGGCAGCCACTTGGCCTTCTGTTCTTCGGAGCCGAAGCGGTAGATCGGCATCGCCCCGAGGCCGACGCCCGCTTCGAGGGTGATCGCCACCGACTGGTCGACCTTGCCGAGTTCCTCGAGCGCCAGCGACAGGGCGAAGTAGTCCCCACCCATCCCGCCGTACTCCTCGGGGAACGGCAGGCCGAACAGCCCCATCTCCCCCATTTTGGCGACGACCTCGTACGGGAAGCTGTGCTCTTCATCGTGTTTGGCCGACACCGGCGCGACGACGGTGCGCGCGAATTCGGCGACCGTGTCACGAAGGTCCTCGTATTCCTTGGGCAGGGTTCCCGCGGTGATGGATGTGGTCATGTTTCGTCCTTACTCGAATCGGCTGCTGCGTCGGGCTCTTCGGGCACCAGCCGGGCCAGCACCTGGTCGACCGTGACCTGATCGCCGACGGACACCAGGAGCTCCACTCGTCCCGAAACCGGCGCGGGGAGCGAGTGTTCCATCTTCATCGCCTCGACGACCACCACCACGTCGCCCTCGGCGACCTCGGCGCCGGAGTCGGCTTGGACGGCGATGACACTGCCGGGCATGGGGCTCAGGATTTCGGCCTGCTGCGCACCGGCGGCGCGGTGAATCTTGTGTTCCTCGGCCTCGCGCAGGTGCCACGCTCCCCGCTCGTCGGCGATCCACAGGTGGCGGTCGGCCTCGGCGAATCGGTATTCGCGGCGCATCCCGTCCAGCGTGACGTCCATCCGGGCACCGTCGACTTGCACACTGGCGGAACGGATCTCACCCGCTCCCACCTGCACCCGCGCGCCGTCCGGTGGCCCCCACACCGACACCGTGTCGCTGCGCAGCTGGGTCTGCATCTCGGTCCGCACGGGGGCCGGCGCACCCCCGACCCGCCAGCCGGTCGGAACGGCCCAGGGGTTGCCCGCGGCGTGACGGTTCAGCGCCCACTGCCGGTACAGGCCGCCGGCGGCGAGCACGTCGTCGGGCGCCGGCAGCGGCGCGAAGTCCGCCACCCGCTCGTCCAGCAGCGCCGTGTCCAGGTCACCGGCGCGCACGCGTTCGTCGGCCAGCAGGAACCGGAGGAACTCGATGTTGGTCTGCACGCCCAGGATCGCCGTCTGCGCCAGCGCCCCATCGAGTTTCGCCAGCGCCTCGTCGCGGTCCTCGCCGTAGGCGATCACCTTGCTCAGCATCGGGTCATAGTCGCTGCCGACCACCGTGCCCGCCAGCAGCGACGAGTCGACCCGGACGCCGGCGCCGCCGGGCTCGCTCACCTGCAGCACCCGGCCGCCGGTGGGCAGGAATCCCCGCGCGGGATCCTCGGCGTACACCCGGGCCTCGACCGCGTGGCCGCGCAATTCGATGTCGTCCTGCGCGAAGCCCAGCTTCTCCCCGGCCGCCACCCGCAGCTGCCACTCCACCAGGTCCAGCCCGGTGATCGCCTCGGTGACCGGGTGTTCCACCTGCAGGCGGGTGTTCATCTCCATGAAGAAGAACTCGTCCGGACGATCGGCCGAGACGATGAACTCCACCGTGCCCGCGCCGACGTAGTCGACGCTGCGCGCGGTGTTGCAGGCCGCCGCCCCGATGCGGGCGCGCGTCTGCGGGTCGAGCAACGGCGAGGGCGCCTCCTCGATCACTTTTTGGTGGCGCCGCTGCAGGCTGCATTCGCGCTCGCCGAGGTGCACCACGTTGCCGTGGGTGTCGGCCAGCACCTGCACTTCGATGTGCCGGGGGCGCAACACAAATCGCTCCAGGAACAAGGTGTCGTCGCCGAACGACGAGGCCGCCTCGCGGCGCGCGCCCGACAGGGCATCGCGCAGCCGGCCCGGGTCATCCACGAGGCGCATGCCCTTGCCGCCGCCCCCCGCCGACGGCTTGATCAGCACCGGGTAACCGATCTCGTCGGCGGCCGCGACCAACTCGTCGTCGCTCAGCCCGGGCTTGGCCACACCGGGCACCACCGGCACGTCGAAGGCGGCGACCGCGTTCTTGGCGGTGATCTTGTCGCCCATCACCCGGATCGCCCGCGTCGGCGGGCCGAGGAACACCACCCCGGCGCGCTCGCAGGCGGCGGCGAATTCGGCGTTCTCGGATAGGAATCCGTAGCCCGGGTGGATCGCCTGGGCGCCCGTGCGGGCCGCCGCGTCGAGCACCTTGGCGATGTCGAGGTAGCTCTCGCGGGCCGCGGCGGGGCCGAGGCGCACGGCCGTGTCGGCCTCCAGGACGTGCCGGGCGTTGGCGTCGGGGTCGCTGTACACCGCGACCGACCGGATCCCCAACCGGCGCAGCGTACGCATCACCCGAACCGCGATCTCTCCGCGGTTGGCCACTAATACGGTCTGGAACATGGTCATCACATCCGGAAGACGCCGTAGGACACCGGTTCCAACGGGGCGTGCGCGCATACCGAAAGGGCTAGCCCCACAACCGTTCTGGTGTCGGCTGGATCGATGATGCCGTCGTCCCACAGGCGCGCGGTCGAGTAGTACGGGTTGCCCTGGTCCTCGTATTGCGCGCGAATCGGCGCCTTGAACGCCTCTTCCTCGTCGGGCGGCCAGGGTGTCCCGGCCGCGGCGAGCTGCTCACCGCGCACCGTCGCCAGCACCGACGCGGCCTGCTCGCCGCCCATCACCGAGATGCGCGCGTTGGGCCACATCCACAGGAAGCGCGGTGAATACGCGCGTCCGCACATCGAATAGTTGCCCGCGCCGTAGGAGCCGCCGATCACGACGGTGAGCTTGGGCACCCGGGCGCAGGCCACGGCGGTCACCATCTTGGCGCCGTGCTTGGCGATGCCGCCGGCCTCGTAGTCGCGGCCGACCATGAACCCCGCGATGTTCTGCAGGAACAGCAGCGGAATCCTGCGTTTGTCGCACAGCTCGATGAAATGCGCGCCCTTCAAAGCGGATTCGCTGAACAGGACGCCGTTGTTGGCGACGATCCCGACCGGATGGCCGTGGATGCGGGCGAAGGCCGTCATCAGCGTCTTGCCGTAATTGGCCTTGAACTCGCTGAATTCACCGCCGTCGACCAACCGCACGACGACCTCGTGCACGTCGTAGGGCACCCGCGGATCCGGCGGCACCACGTCGTAGAGCTCACTCTGGGCGTGTTTGGGCTCGACCGTGGGCTGGATGTCCCATTGGCTGGCTTCGCGCGGCCCGAAGGTGGCCGCGATGGCGCGCACGATCCGCAGCGCGTGCTCGTCGTCGTCGGCGAGGTGATCGGTGACGCCGGAGACCCGCGAGTGCAGGTCGCCGCCGCCGAGGTCTTCGGCCGAGACGATCTCGCCGGTGGCGGCCTTCACCAGGGGCGGCCCGCCGAGGAAGATCGTGCCCTGCTCGCGCACGATCACGGCCTCGTCGCTCATGGCCGGCACATAGGCGCCGCCCGCCGTGCACGAGCCGAGGACGGCGGCGACCTGGGGTATCTCCTGGGCGCTCATGGTCGCCTGGTTGTAGAAGATCCGGCCGAAGTGCTCGCGGTCGGGGAACACCTCGTCCTGGCGCGGCAGGAAGGCGCCACCGGAGTCCACCAGATAGATGCAGGGCAACCGATTCTGCAGCGCGACTTCCTGTGCGCGCAAGTGCTTTTTGACGGTCATCGGGTAGTAGGTGCCGCCCTTGACGGTGGCGTCGTTGGCGACGATCACGCACTCGCGGCCGGACACCCGGCCGATCCCGGTGATGATTCCGGCGCCGGGGGACTCGTCGTCGTACATGCCGTTGGCGGCCAGGGCGGCGAGCTCGAGGAACGGGCTGCCCGGGTCGAGCAGTCGATCCACCCGCTCCCGCGGCAGCAGCTTGCCGCGGCTGACGTGGCGTTCGCGGGCGCGCTCGTTGCCGCCCAATGCCGCGGCCGCCAGCTTGTCGTTCAACTCGGCGACCAGCCGGCGATGCTCGTCGGCGAACGATGGCGCGGTCATCGCGGACGAACTCACGATTGCCTCCCGGTTGTCGCCAGCACAAGCGGCGGTTCGGTCTTGTCGAGCACCTCGTCGGCCGAGACGCCGGGGGCGGTCTCGATCAGGTACAGACCGTCGTCGCGAACGTCGATGACGGCCAAGTCGGTGATGATGCGGTCGACGCATCCCACGCCGGTCAGCGGAAGGGTGCATCGCGCAACGATTTTCGGGCTGCCGTCGCGCGCGGTGTGCTCCATCATCGCGATCACCTTGCGGGCGCCGTGGACCAGGTCCATGGCGCCGCCCATGCCCTTCACCATCTTTCCCGGGACCACCCAGTTGGCGAGATCGCCTCCGGCCGAGACCTGCATCGCCCCGAGCACCGCGATGTCGAGGTGTCCGCCGCGGATGATGCCGAACGAGGTCGAGGAACCGAAGAAGGCCGCACCCGGCAGCGTGGTGACCGTCTCCTTGCCCGCGTTGATCAGATCGGCGTCGACGTCCTCAGGCCGGGGATACGGCCCCACGCCGAGGATTCCGTTCTCCGAATGCACGACGACGGTGACACCGGCCGGGATGTGGTTCGGGACGAGGGTGGGCATGCCGATGCCGAGGTTGACGTATTGGCCGTCCTCGAATTCGGCTGCCACCCGCGCGGCGAGGCCGTCCCTGTTCCAGCTCACTCGGCGCCACTCCTCCTCATCACTTCGTTCTGCATCGTCGTCGGCGCACTCACCGCACCGTCACCTTCTCGATCGGCTTTTCCGGATCCGGCACGTGCACCACCCGGTGCACGAAGACGCCGGGCGTGTGCACCGCGGCGGGGTCGATCTCCCCCGGCTCGACGAGGTGTTCGACCTCCGCGATGGTGATCCTGCCGGCCGTGGCGCAATCGGGATTGAAGTTCGCGGCGGCCGCCCGGTAGACCAGGTTGCCGTGCCGGTCGCCCTTCCAGGCATGCACCAGCGCGAAGTCGGTGCGGATCGCGCGCTCCAGAACGTAGGTGACACCGTCGAACTCGCGCGTCTCCTTGGGCGGCGACATCACCGCCACGCCGCCGGAGGCGTCGTAGCGCCACGGCAGGCCGCCGTCGGCGACCGGGGTGCCGACGCCCGCGGGCGTGTAGAACGCCGGGATGCCCGCGCCGCCGGCGCGCAACCGCTCGGCCAGCGTGCCCTGCGGGGTGAGCTCCACTTCGAGTTCACCGGCGAGGAACTGGCGGGCGAATTCCAAGTTGTCACCGAAATACGAGGCGACGGCCCGGCGAATTCGCTTGTGGTGCAACAGCGCTTCCAGTCCGACGCCGTAGCCGCCGCAGTTGTTGGACACCGTCTCAAGATCACGGGCGCCGGTGTCGACCAGCGCCGTGATCAGCGCCTCGGGGATGCCGCAGAATCCGAATCCCCCGACCGCCAGGGACGACCCGTCGGTTATGTCGGCGACCGCCTCGGCGGCCGTCGCCACCACCTTGTCCATCGCCGCAGCAGCCTCCTTGCCGTCCCGGGGCGGGCTTTTGAGTTAATGCTCATTAACTCACGGCAGAGAATACCATCGTCGGTGCCGCCGGTCCAGGGACGACGACTTGGCTCATCACAGCAGGTTAACCGGCCGATAATCTGCTAAGTTAGTGACGATTAACCAACTGGACGGGGGGTCGTGATGACAACGTCCACCTCTTACGGCGCCGATGCCCCAAATCGCCGCAGCCAGTTGAAATCCGACCGGCGCCTGCAGCTGCTGTCGGCGGCCGAGCGGCTGTTCGCCGAGCGCGGTTTCCTCGCCGTGCGGCTCGAGGACATCGGCGCGGCCGCCGGCGTCAGCGGTCCGGCGATCTACCGGCACTTCCCCAACAAGGAGTCGCTGCTGGTCGAGTTGCTGGTGGGCATCAGCGCGCGGTTGCTCGCCGGGGCCCGGGAGGTGCGGGCCCGCAACGGTGACGCGGCGGCGGCGCTGGACGGCCTGATCGACTTTCACCTCGACTTCGCGCTGGGCGAACCGGACCTGATCCGCATCCAGGACCGCGACCTTGCGCACCTCCCCGAGGCGGCCGAGAAGCAGGTACGCAAAGCGCAACGCCAGTACGTTGAGGTGTGGGTCGGGGTGCTGCGCGAGCTCAACCCCGAGCTGGCCGAGGCCGACGCCCGGCTTACCGCCCACGCGGTATTCGGCCTGCTCAATTCGACGCCGCACAGCATGAAGTCCCCCGACACCGGGCGCGGGAAGCCGGCCCGCGCGGCGCGGTCCCGCGCGGTCATGCGGGCGATGACGGTCGCCGCCCTCGCCGCCGGCAACGGGTGCCCCTGAGCCGGCGCCGGTGAGGTGATTCGCCGTTCGGGCGCCCGGCGCAGGTACTCTGCAATCCATGAGGTGGACATGAACGATTCACGTCCCACCGACCGGTTCAGTCCCCCGTTGCCGGCGCAGGGCCCGTGGTACCCACCGCCCACCGATCCGGCGTACGCCGAGCAGGCGCCATACGCCCCCGCCTACGGCGGGCAGGTTCCGCCGTGGGCGCCGAACACGAACGACGCCAACACGACCAGGCAGCTGCCGGCGTATTGGCAACAGGACCTCCCCCCGTCGGGCGACCTGCCTTCGCAGGGCACGGGTTCCGCGCCCCCTGGAGGCCCGAAAAACCCCTGTCTCTTATACACATCTGA
>NZ_LATC01000101.1:0-16637 GCF_001414075.1 Mycobacterium sp. UM_11
CAGATGTGTATAAGAGACAGTTCCAAACCGGCTTCGGCAGCCAGCGCGGGCCGGGGATGCCCTTCCGGATGTAACCGGTGCCGTACAAGACAGTCTTGTGCGGGACGAACCGCTCGAGCATCTCGTCCCAATAGGCGAGGAACTCGTCGTAAGTCTGCGGTTGGGCGCGGTCGCTGACACCGTATAGGCCGTACCACACCTTGCCCTCGTTGAAGATTCGCTCCTTCTCCGCATCCGAGAGGCGGCGGATGAACGTGTCGGTGTTGTAGATGACCTGGTCGACGAAGCTGGCGTGCGCCCAGTAGAACAGTTCGGGGTTGAGCGCGTGGTACCTCGAGCCGTCGGCGATGGTCCCCTTGATCGTCGTGTGGAAGTCGCGGACCTTGCGTCCCCACTCGCGGGGTTCGTCGGAGTAGACGGTCTTCATCAGCGGCGGCGCGGTCCGCTTGGCCCGCCCCAGCGTGTCACTGAAGACCACCGAGTGGTCGAGCACGCCTTGGGCGAGCTGTTCGATGCAGTTCTCCACACCGGCGGTGCGCTGGAATCCGAAGAACTGGGTGCGGTTGTCCCCGTAGAACTTCCAGATCAGCGACTCGGGCCCCAGCCGCGCAACGTCGTCGGTGTCGTCGACCGGCATCGGCAACGCCTCCCGCACGCCGGTGTCGAAGTCCCGCTGCGCTGTCATCCCGACTCCTCGCCCCCGCACCCAAGTTGTGAACCAGAGAAACAAATGCGTATCTTTGTGTCAAATCCGGTGTCGAGATTGCCATGGGGGTCGTCAGGCCATGCGCAGCCACAGCCTTGACGGCAACCTCGCCGAAGCCTCCGAGCTCGAGCGCGCGATTTTGGACACTGCCCGCACCGTCTTCGAGACCTACGGCGTGCGCCGGGCCAACATCGAAGACGTGGCCGCCCGCGCCGGCGTCAGCCGCAGCACCGTGTACCGGCGCTTCCCCACCAAGGACGTCCTGTTCGGGCACGTCGTGCGGCGCGAGGCCGAGGCGTTCTTCACCACGCTGGACCGGGCCACCGCCGGCTGCGACCCGCAGCAGGCCGTCGTCGAGGCGTTCGCGCTCGGCGTCCGCCTGGTCCACGACTCGCCGCTGTACTCGCGGATCGCCGAGAGCGAGCCCGAGTTGCTCGGCATGTTCTCCCGCTCGCAGGCCTTCCCCATCGGCCAGTTCGCCGACGGCATCGCCCACACCCTGCGCCGGTGCGGGTCCGCCATTCCCGACCGCGACCTGGCCAACATCGCCGACATCCTGCTGCGCGTCGCGCTCGGCATCATCGTCTTCCCCACCGACCGGCTCGACACGGCGGATCCCGCGGCCGTCCGGGAGTACGCCGCCCGCTATCTCGTGCCGATCATCCGCCGCTGACCGGTTCCGGCCTGTCGGTGGCCTGCACTAGCCTTGAATGCGTGGCTGGGAGTTCCGCGGCTCCGCGGACCCGGTACGCCACTTGCGGCGAGATCGACATCGCCTACCAGGTCTTCGGCGATGGTCCGATCGACCTGCTCGTGCTGCCGGGCCCGCTGATCCCGATCGACTGCGTCGACCTCGAGCCGTCGATGTACCGCTTTCATCGCCGGCTCGCCTCGTTCTGCCGGGTGATCCGGTTCGACCAGCGCGGCATCGGCCTGTCGTCGCGGGTCCCGTCCGACATGCTGGGCCCGGAGTCGTGGGCACAGGACGCGATCGCGGTGATGAACGCGGTGGGATGCGAGCGGGCGACGATCTTCGCCCCGGGCTTCACCTCGCTGGCCGGGATCGTGCTGGCGGCCGACCATCCCGAGCGGGTGACCAGCCTGGTCATCGCCAACGGCGCGGCCCGCACGCTGCGTGGCCCCGATTACCCGATCGGTGCGGAACTCGCGGACGCGGATCAATTCACGACCGTCGGGATGGAGCCCGACGCCGTCGAGCAGGGCTTCGACATGCTGGGCATCATCGCCCCGTCCGTGGCGGGCGACGACGCGTTCCGCGCGTGGTGGGACATGGCCGGCAACCGGGCCGCGTCACCCAGCATGGCCCGCGCGTTCATCAACAAGGTCAGGGAGGGCGACGTCCGCGACCGGTTGCCCCGCATCGCCGTGCCGACCCTGATCCTGCATCGCGACAACCCCGACTTCAGCCCGGTCGAGCACGCGCACTACCTCGCCGAGCACATCCCCGGCGCGCGCCTCGTCGAGTGCCCCGGCGGGGACACCCTGTACTGGGTCGGCGACACCGCGCCCATGCTCGACGAGATCGAGGAGTTCATCACCGGCGTGCGCGGCGGTTCCGATGCCGAGCGCCTGCTCACCACGATCGTGTTCACCGACATCGTCGGCTCCACCGAGCGGGCCGCGATCCTCGGCGACCACCGCTGGCGCGACCTGCTGGACAACCACGACACCCTGGTGCGCCACGAGCTGCAGCGGTTCGCCGGGCGCGAAGTCAACACGGCCGGAGACGGATTCGTCGCCACGTTCAGCAGCCCGAGCGCCGCGATCGCGTGCGCCGACGCCATCGTCGACGCGGTCCGAGTGCTGGGCATCGAGGTGCGGGTGGGCATCCACGCCGGCGAAGTCGAGGTGCGCGGCAACGACGTCGCCGGCATGGCCGTGCACATCGGCGCGCGGGTCGCCGCGCTCGCCGGCCCCAGCGAAGTGCTGGTGTCCTCCACGCTGCGCGACATCGTCACCGGATCGCGACACCGCTTCGACGATCGCGGCGAGAGCGCGCTCAAGGGCGTGCCCGGCCAGTGGCGGCTGTACTCCCTGGTGCGCGAGCACGCGATCGTCAGGGCGGTGACCAAGCGCGGCTCGGCGTAGGCTGCCGGTGGGCCTCGATTCCGGCCTACAGCTTGGCTTTTCGCCGAAGGAGTACGCATGACCGACGTGCACATCTCGCTGCCGCCCGCCCTGCGGCGAGCGCTGGAACTGCTCGCCGAACCACCGGCGGATCCCGACGTGAGCAAGGGCTACCTCGATCTGTTGGGCGCCGAATCCGCCGAGGCCGACGGCGTCGCGAGGAACACCGGGCCGATCCAGGCGGCGTGGGCGTCACCGATCGGGTCGATGCTCTACGACAACGCCCAGGCCCTGTCGCGGCGGCTGATCAGCGCCTGGCAGACCCCGCTCGAGTGGCTGAACATCCCGCCGGGCGGCATCGCGCTGGACGTCGGATCCGGGCCCGGCAACGTGACCGCGTCGCTGGCACGCGCGGCCGGCCCCGACGGGCTGGCCCTGGGCATCGACATCTCCGAGCCCATGCTCGCGCGCGCCGTCCGCAACGAAGCGGGGCCCCAGGTCGGCTTCATCAAGGCTGACGCGCAACGACTTCCGCTGCGCGACGACACGGTCGACGCGGTCATCTCCACCGCCGTGTTGCAACTGATCCCGCACCCCGCGATAGCGCTCGGCGAGATGGCGCGAGTGCTGCGGCCGGGCGGCAGGCTGGCCGTGATGGTGCCCACCGTCGGCCCGGCCGCGCGGCTGTTCCAGAAGCTGCCGAACGTCGGCGCGCACGTCTTCGACGACGACGAGATCGGCGACATCTTGGAAGACCACGGATTCGTCAGCGTGCGGGTGAAGAACTACGGCACGGTTCAATGGGTGCGCGGCAAGAAGGGCTGAATCAGGCTCGCCTCATTGCTTTTTCATCGCGGGGTGACCCCGCGTCAGCAGCGGCAACAGCAGTTCGGGCGGCGTGACCCGGAACAGGGCCGCCGCCACGCGGTTCACCCGACCCGGAACGACGACCGCCTTGCCGGCCGCCAGCCCGTCGATCCCGGCCTGCGCCACCTGGTCGGCGGGCACCCACATCACCCGCGGCAGGGCGGCCTCGGCTTCCTCCTTGGAGAAGCCGGCCGCCTCCCCAAACCCGGTGTCCACCGGCCCCGGGCACAGCGCCGTCGCGCCGACTCCGGTGCCGCGCAGCTCACCGCGCAGGCTGTGCGTGTAGGACAGCACGAACGCCTTGGCGGCGCCATACGCCGCTTGGCCGGGCAGCGGCCCGAAGCCGGCCACCGACGCCACATTCAGCACGGCGCCTCGACGGCGGTCCACCATGCCCGGCAGGAACCGGCTGCACAGGTCCACGACGGCCGCCACGTCGACCTCGACCAGGTTGACCTCTTGTGCGGGAACGGATTTCGCCACGACGCCCAGGGTGGAGAACCCGGCGTTGTTGACCAGGATGTCGGGCACCAGCCCGAGGGCCGAGATGCGGTCGGGCAGGGCGGCTCGTTCCGTTCGGTCGGACAGGTCGGCCGGTAGGGGGTGCGCTCGCTCGCCCAGCCGCCCGGCGAGCGCCTCGAGTCGGTCGGCGCTGCGGGCGACCAGCACGACGTGGTGGCCGCGCCGGGCGAGGATTTGAGCGAACTGTTCGCCGATGCCCGACGAAGCGCCGGTGATGATGGCCGCGCGGTCGTCGCCCGGTGGGGGGAGGGCCATGTCAGGCTTGCCCTCCCGCATCGGGGGTTTGCGCGACAACCGCGAGCCGGTCGATGGATTCGCGCAACATGTCCGGCGTCGTCGCGCGAGCGCGCTCCATGCGGGTGGCATCGGTCAGCGCCGTCCAGTCGTAGGTGTGGGTCACCGTGGTGAGTTCGGCGTTCACCGGGCTGAGCTCCCAACGCCAGAGGTGACCGGGCGGTTCCTTCCTGGGTTCCGCGGGGCGCCAAGCGATTTTGCTGCCCTCGACGAATTCCACCACGTGGTTCTCGCGCACGGCGCCGTTGGTCAGCGTCGTCTTGAACACGTCGCCTACGCCACGGACGCGTTGTCCGGGGGCCGACGAGGCGAGGTTGTCGTTGCCGTCCCAGCTGGGCTGGCGAGCGGGATCGGCGATCAGCTCGAAGATCCGGGCGGCGTTGGCCGCGATCACGCGGGTGGCGCTCACGATGCGTTCGGCTTCCATGTCGGACATATCGCTATCCAAACACGTCGACCGGCCGCGGCGCCCCGATGGATTGTGACCTTCGACCGAAGGATTGAGGACCTTCGGCCGTCGAAGCGCCGCCGGACCGGTGCGAGCGTGGTGGGTGCCGGGTAACCCGGTGGTCTGCCCGAAGTGCAGCAAGCCCATTTTTGGGCGAGGCCATCCGCAAGGGCCTGATTGACCCACCGTCTTAAGACGGGGATCTGCCTTCGGGCAGACCTTCATGCGTCCGGCAGGTCAGGGCATCCGGGGCAGTGCCTCGACCGGTCCGGACAGCGCGGCCTTGACGTAGCGGGTGTCGTCGTCGGCCAGCACCTCGGCCTCGTCGCGTTCGATGCCGTCCACGATGGCGCGCGCGACCTCACGCGGGTCGTTCTTGGGCGCGTCGAAGCCGGCGGCCATGTCGGTGTCGGTGAAGCTGAGGTGCGCGGCGACGACCAGGGTGCCCTGCTTCTCGAGTTCGATGCGCAGCGAGTTCGTCGTCGACCACAGAGCCGCCTTGGAGTCACCGTAGGCGCCGGAGCCGGGCATCCAGGACAGGATCGAGGCGATGTCGACCAGGGCGCCACCACCGTTGCGGGCCAGGATCGGCGCGAACGCCTTGGCGACCCGAAGCGCACCGAAGTAGTTGGTCTCGAACACCGCGCGCACGTCCTCGATGTCGCTGTCGAGCAGCTTGCGCCCGCTGAGCACGCCCGCGTTGTTGATCACGATCTCGGCGTCCGGCGCCGAGATAGCCAGGGCCGCAACGGACTCCGGCCTGGTCACGTCCAACTCCAGGCTGACCACGCGGGGGTCATCACTGCGCTTCGGCGCCCGCGCCGTCGCGTACACCTTGGCCGCGCCGCGCCGCAAGAACTCGTCCACGATGGCCTTGCCGAGCCCGCGCTGCCCGCCGGTGACCACAACCGTCGACCCCTTGATGTTTACCATGATCCGCACTCCTTGACGTATGTGTAGCGACTTTGATTCTGTCACCGTAGTTGCCGGCGATGACATATGCAAGTATCTTTTAGTTATGTCTATTTCATGGTCTGCGTCACAGCGCTACGGCATAGCCCCGGCGCCGGGCGGGCTGGCCCTGGTGCACGACTTCCTCAACACGAGGGACATCGCGGGATACGGGCCGGACCTGCTCGCCGACCCCACGCTCGCCCGCGACTGGGTGGCGGGCGCGGTGCGCGCCTGGTCGGCCGCGCGCGGCGTGGAGCTGCCCCCGCCCGTGCTGGGCGAGACGGACCTGGCCAGGCTGCGCGCGTTGCGGTCCAGGATCGGCTCACTGGTCGCGGGTGAGCCCGCGAGCGGACGCGATGGCGGCCCGGTTCCCGCATCCCTGCGGATATCCGACGCCGGCGAGGTGCGGCTGGACCCCGCCGGCACCGGCTGGCGTTGGCTCGCCTCGGCGCTGTGGGCCGAGATTCTGCTCAGCCAGCACGCCGATACCTGGCGGCGGCTAAAGCAGTGCCACAACCACCGCTGCGCGTCGACGTTCTACGACCGCTCAAAGAACAACAGCGGGGTGTGGCACGACGTCAAGACGTGCGGCAACGCCGCCAATCTGCGCGCCTCGCGGGCGCGTCGACGGGAACGCGAGCGCGCGACGGGTTCAGCCGATGCGCCGCGGTAGGCGGCGGCGTCAGCAGCGCTCGGCGCCCCGCCGCATGAGGGTCACGCCGGGGCGGGGTGATTCGCTGCGCAGCACCGCGTGCAACGCGTGACAGGCGCGCGCCTTCAGCGGCGTCACCACGGCGAGACGGGGCGGGTGCTGGCTGATCCAAGACGGCAGTGTCGCCACGGTTTCGATCCTTCGTCTGTTCGGCCTGTGCGCCGATCCATTGAATTCCACCGGGGTCGCTTTACGCATGCGCCGCGCCGGGGTTAACGCCACGAAAAGCCGCATTGTGGCGAGGCCCACACCCGACGGGTGTCACGAACGCCTGAAGCGGCGCAGGTAGCCCGGCAACGCGCGCACGGGTAGGGCTTTCGGCCAATCGTCGGCACGGAAATACGCGTCGGTCCCGCCATCGACGAACACGACGCTCCCGCAGAGGAATTCGGCGGAATCGGAGAGCATGAAACACATCCAGTCGGCCATGTGCCGCGCCTCGCCGAAGCCCCCGATCGGGACCGGGAAGGACCGAACGGCTTTGGCCTGCCTTGGATTCGCGAGTTGTTCCTGCAGCAACGGCGTCATGATGGCTCCGGGCGCCAGGGCGTTCAGCCGGACGCCCGAACCCGCCCACTCCGGCAGCACCGCGTGTCGCCGCACCCACCGGCTGACGGCGATTTTCGACGCCGCGTAGATCATCGTCGGCGCGCCCGGTCCGTACGGCCGCACCGACCGCAGGGCCTTGTCAGCGTCGTGTGCGAGCAACGCCTTGACCGCTCGGCGCGGGACGAGGGGCACGGTCGTCGACGAGTTGCTCGCCACGACCACCACTTTCGCGCGTTCAGCCGCGACCAACGCCGGGCGCCAGGCGAGCAGCGGCTCGACGACGCCGAAGTAATTGACCTGGGCGATCTGGCGTATCCGGTCCCGGCCGGGGCTGGGCCCCAGGCCGGCGGCCAGCACGGCGCCGTCGAGTTTGCCGCCCGCGGCCGCCAGAACGCCGTCGGCGGCCCCTTGACGTCCGTGCGGCGTCGACAGGTCGGCGACGATGTCGGCGTCTTTGATGTCGACACCGATCACGGTGTGCCCGTCTGCCCTCAGCCGCCGCGCGGTCTCCTGGCCCATCCCGGAAGCCGATCCGGTGATCGCATAAGTGCCCATCGTTGTTTCCTCGTCAGGCGCTCGCCGCGGCCTTTTCGACGTCGAGAAGCTGTTCGCCCCGGCGTTCCTCGTCGTAGGCCGCGCGGCCGCCACGCAGGCCGAACAGGCGTTTCGAGAACAGCAGGTAGACCACGGCGGCCACGTTGATGGCGAAGGTGACCACCCGGGTCATCGTGATGCCCTTGGCGAGGTCGTGGATTTCCAGAGGCAGGAAGACCGAGGTGGCGATCACCGCGAAGTACTCGCCCCAGCGCTTCAGCAACCACAGGCCGACGGCTTCGATGACCTCGATCAGCGCGTACCCGGCCAGCATCAAGGTGAGCAGGGCCAGCGTGGATGGCTTTGCCGCCAGCGCCTTTTCCAGCTCGTGCACGATCGTCATCTGGTCGACCTTGAACCCGGCCGCGCGGAAGATCGGCAGGTCTCGGTCCAGGGTCGCCTGAATGGCCCCCCGCGCGCCGCGGAACTTCCACACCGCGTACGCGGCGAGCGCGATCACCACCGCCCGGAACAGGCGTTCCACGGCGAGGGTCCGGATGATGATGGCCTGGCGTAAAGCCTTGCCGCGCATGATCATCGGCGCATCCTCGGCGCGTCCCCGGCCGTGCGGCTCGCCCACGGTGAATTCACCGCAGCGCAGGCAGCGCCACACCTCGCCGAGTCCGGTGGTGCCGCTCAACCGGGCGGCGAGGTCCTGTTCCTCGGGCGCATAGGTGGCGTGCCCCGCGATCGCGCAGGTGACCAGCTCCCACCGATTGATGCCACGATCTTTGCGCATGGCCGATCATTCAACGCCCGTGGCGCACCACGCAAGGGGGCGGGGTCAGAAGCGCACCCTGCTGCGCCGACGTTCGGCGCTTGGGCTGACCGCGCCGAGCAACGCGGCGAACTCCGCGACGGGGATCTCGTCCAGGTGATCGACGGCCGCGACGATGTCGTCGCGCAGCGTCTCGCCACAGAACGGCTCGGCCAGCCAACCGAACTTGTCGACGACGCGCTCCCACGTCATGGGCCGGGTGGGCGACCCCTCGTAATCGCTCTGCTCGCGGCTGAATTCCCGCCCGTCACGCATTACCACGTGCACGCGGGCCGCGGTGCGTTGCGGGTAGGCCGCGGTCAGGTCGGGCGCGGGCTTGACGTCGACCCGGGATAGCAAGTCCTGAACGTCGCCGCGCAACAGGCGATCCGACTCGATCTGCGCGGGACCGACGCCCCCGTCCAGCAGCGCCACCGCGCTGAGATATTTCAGGTTGTAGTCGGCCTGCTCCTTGGTCAGCGGGTGATCCTTGGCGCCGTACTCGCCCCCGCCGGCGAAGTCGTAGGCGCCCTGGAAGACCTCGACGGTCACCCGCGCGACGTCCTCTCCGCGCAGGTCGTTTTCGCCGCGGATCGCCAAGACCGCGTCAATGATGGCCTGCCCGTGGATAAGTGAGCAGTACTGCTTGAGGTAGGTCTGCTCCACGCAGGCGAGCGCGCGGTCGTCGGTGTGAAAGTCGATGGGCTGGTCGAAGAGCCGCACCAGGCCGTGCGGGCCTTCGAACAGGGCCTTGGGCCCGGTGACGCCGCGGGCGGCCAACATCGTCGTGTACACCGCGCGCATGCCGGTGATCGCCGGTGAGATGCCTTTCCAGTTCGAGACCGGCTCGGCGTGCACGGCCGCGAGTGACACGTTGTCGGCGGTTGCGGCGGCAATCGCGTTGGCGGTTTGCTCCGCGTCGAGCCCCATCAGTTTGGCCGATCCCGCCGCGACCGACATCGCCAGTTGCAGGGCGTGATTGAGCCCGCGCGCCATCACGGGAACCTGGGCACTGAACCGGCATTGGATCTCGTAGGCGACCGCCAGGGCCAGTAGGAAATCCGCCCCGGTGGCGTTGACGTGCTCGGCCACCGCCAGGATCGCCCCGAAGTTGTCGGCCGGATGGCACAGTCCGCCCACCGTCAGATAGGTGTCGAGCAGGTCCGGGTAGCGCACCAGGACCGCGTTGAAGAACGCCGCCTGATCGACCGAGGCTCGGCCGCCGCCGACGAGCGTCGCGGTGGGGACGCCGCTGAACTGGTCGGTGTGTTCGCGGATCGTGGCGATCAGCTCACCGTCCAGCGAGCCGACGGCGCAGGCGACGCTGTCCAGCACGTTGCGTTTCAGCAAGGCCCGGGGTTGTCCGCTCAGGTCCTCTTGGCGGGCGCCGACGACGAAGCCGGCAAGATCGTCGACAACGTAGTTCTGTGTCATGGGGTTTGGTCCTCCCGTCGTTGCCTCCACTGAAGCGCGGCAACGACACGGGAGTCCAGGACCGATCTCTTACCAGTGCTCGACCGGAGTTCCTACCGCAGTTCGGCGCCCGAGGCGAGGGCGTCGCGGTGCGGGTCGTCGGCAGGAGCCCACCACCGGTCGGTGGGCGGGGCGAGCCAACCGCGGGCGCGCGCCGTCGTCAGCAGCGCGTCCACCAGCCCCCGCACACCGGAACGGTCGTCGTCTTGGCGGTGCAACAACGACCACGTCCACAGGGGTGTCGGCGCGGCGACGGGTCGCTGGCCCAGGCTGGGTGGAATCACCGCGGTATGTCGCTTCGGTGAGGCCAGCACAGGTGCGCCGATCCTGCGCACGTGGGCGTAGAAGGCGTCACCGGTGACGCCGCCGTCGTCGATCCTGACTATCCGCGCACCCGTGTGGGCCGCGAACTCCTCGGCGAACCGATTCCACGACGACCATGCCGACTCGTCGGCGTCGACCAGGACCTTTACCCGTTGCGCGGCAATCGGTTCCGGTGATCCCACGCCGGGAAGCACGGCTTGCAGGGGTTCGGCACGTAGCAGGTATGCCGTCAGTCCGCGCTGCTTGACCTGCTCGGCGGTCACCCACGCCAGCGCGATATCGAGCGTTCCCTCCGCCACGCGGTCGGCCTGCGCGTGCGACGGCAGCACCCATTCGTCGACCCGCAGCGCCACCTCGGGCCCAACCAGGCTGGTGATGTCGTCGGGCAGCCAGCTGACGTAACCCAGCCGCACCGGCGTGCTCTCGGCCGCCGCCAGCTGCAGTCGGTGCTTGGCGTCGTCGGCCAGGGCCAATATCCTCCGCGCGTCCGGCAGCAGGGTGCGTCCGGCTTCGGTCAGCCGGACGCTGCGCCGGTCTCGCGCGAACAGCTCGGCCCCCAACTCGCGTTCGAGGGCGATGATCTGTTGGGAGAGAGCCGGTCCCGAAATGTGTTTCCGCCTGGCGGCTCGACCGAAGTGCAACTCCTCGGCAACCGCCACGAAGTAGCCCAGCTGCCGCAGTTCCATCAGACGAGCTTAAGCGGCCCTACCTGCGGTAGGAAGCGTGACCTAGCACTGGTCGAAAGCCCGTCGTGGACGCGCCGGCATTCGGGGGATTGGCTGGGTTGAAACAACCGCGATCACGTGAGGAGGTCCGGTGCGACTTCCGCTGTTGCCGCCGAGCGGTTTGACCGCCGCGCAGCAAGACCTCTATGCCGACATGCGTGCCGTAATCGACAGCGGCTTCGGCGAACTCGTTGCATACCGCGGCGACGGCGCGCTGATCGGGCCGTTCAACGGTTGGCTGCACTTTCCCCAATTTGGTTCGCCGGCTTGGGCTCTCAACAGGTCGTTATGGGAGCACGCCGTACTGCCCGGCAACGTCCATCAGTTGGTCATTCTGGTCACCGCCGCGAAGTTCGGGGCGCGCTACGAGATCTACGGGCATGAGTATTTCGCACGCCGCGCGGGGCTGTCCGACGACAAGATCGCCACCATCGCCGCCGGTGAGCGCCCCGCCGACCTGACCGACGACGAACGCGTCGCGTACGACATGGCGGCGGCGCTCAACCGCGGCGGTGTCCTGCCCGAGACCACCTATCGAGGGGCCGTTGCGCGGTTCGGCGAGCAAGGCGCCGCCGAGATCGTCTTTCTGGTGGGCTGCTTCTCCATGGTTGCCGTCACGCTCAACGCCTTCGACGCGGGAGTCCCCAGCCGCGAGGAGGCATAGCGCCTCATCCGGCCGGATTACATCGGCTCGTCGGCAGACCTGCGTCGATGAGGCTCGCTGTGCCGCAGGGGTTTTGGTGATGACAACCCGTATCCGTATCACTACCTAGCCGGCGCGATTAACCGCCTTCTGTTGCGATTGCGTGATCGCCGCCGTTTCGGCGGTGAGCTTCTCGCCGATGAGCCGGATCTGCCGCGCGGACAACGGACACAGCGGATGCACGGCCACCATCAGGGCAACGTGTCGTTCATCGAAAACCGGCGCGGCGATGGTCACCACGGGTTGCTTGCGGCGGCCCGGGTTGTCGTCGGACAGGAAACCGATGGTGGTGAACTCGACGAGCAACTGGTCCATGATGTGGCGCACCGGCGTCGGCATCTCGTCGCTGTCCAGCGTGCCGACCAGCTGCGCGGCCTGGGCCAGCGCGGGCGTCGTCCAGTCGACGTCGAAGCCCCGCTCGCGCGTGTGTTGCAACACCTGCTCGAGTCGCCGGGCGCGGTCGGGGTTGGTGCCCGCACCGCGGCGGATCCACGCGCGTTGTTCCTCCTCGTCGTCCCAGGCGGCGAGCGCGACGCCGAACGGCGGGGCGTACGGGATGCGATCGCCCGGGATCCCGGAGGGCTGGGTCGCGGGCTCGCCCTCAACCGCGGTGAGCACCAGCGAATCCCCGAAACGCTCGACCACCGAACACGCGTAGCCGACCTCGCGGGACAGGCGAAGCGCCGAGGCGCGGGCCGCGTGCGCCAACGGCCGGGCGGTGTCGGTTCGCGCCGCGACGACGGCCAGCGCGGGGCCGAGGGTGAACGTCTTGGCGACCGGATCGCGGCTGGCCCACCCCCGGTCGCACAGCGTCTTCAGGATGGCGTGCGCCGTCGCCTGCGTGAGATCGAGCTCCCGAGCGATGTCCGAGAACCGCAGCCGCGCGCTTCCGGACCGGGCCAGCAGCTCGACAACGTCGAGTACCCGGGCAGTGGGGGCAGACGTCGATCCGCGAATGGCTTGACTCCTTCGCCGCACGATTTAGAGTTAGGCGAACATTCGAGATCCTATATCGATTATTCGAGAAAGTAACCCGTTTGCGCGGGGGTGGTGCTGTGAAACGGCCGGCCACCCGAATGGAGACGTCTCGTGAGCGAAAACGACGACCGACAACAAATTTCGGATCTGCTCGTTCGCTACGCGACCGGGATCGACCGGCGTGACTGGCCGCTGTTTCGAACGGTGTTCACCGAGGACTGCGAACTCGACTACGGCGAGATCGGCGCGTGGAGCGGCGTCGACGCCGTCACAGACTTCATGGACAAGACGCATGCCCCGGCGGGCCATACGCTGCACCGGTTGACCAACCAGGTCATCACGGTAAACGGCGATAAGGCGACGGCGCGCACCTACGTCGATGCCCTGATCATGTTCGCCGACAACCAATCCGGCGCCAACGGGATCGGCTATTACGACGACGACATCGTCCGCACCGCCGACGGTTGGCGCATCGCACGGCGACGCTTCACCATCGTGCGCGTGAGCGCAGTAGGGAGCCCGTAGATGGCGTTCGCAACCAAGTACGGGCCGTGGGCGCTGGTGGCCGGCGCCTCGGATGGGGTGGGCGCGGCCTTCGCCCGCGGGCTCGCCGAGCGTGGCGTCAACGTGGTGCTCCTCGCCCGTCGGCAAGCCGTACTCGACGAAGTCGCGGCCGCGATCGAGAAAGACACCTCGGCGGGCACCCGCACCCTCGCCATCGATCTGGCCGCACCCGGCGCGGCGGCGCCGATCGCGGCGGCGACCGCCGACCTGGAGATCGGCATCCTGGTGTACTGCGCGGGCGCCGACCCGAACTTCGAACCGTTCCTGGCCAATCCGATCGAAGTTGCCGAGGCGATGGTTCAGCGCAACTGCGTGGTGCCGATGCAGCTGTGCCACCACTTCGCCGCCGGCATGGTGGAGCGCGGGCGGGGCGGGATCGTGTTGTTCGGCTCCGGCGCCGGCCTGGCCGGTGGGGCGAACATGGTCGCCTACGGCGCGACGAAGGCGTTCGACATGGTCTTCGCCGAGGCGCTGTGGGCCGAGTTGCACGGCAAGGGCGTCGACGTCCTCGGCCTGATCCTGGGCAAGACCGATACGCCCGCCCTGCGGCAGCTCGAACACAGCCGCGGCCAGATCGCTTCGCTCGACGAGGTGCCGCCGGGCGCGGCGGCCGTGCCGGACGTCATCGCGGAGGCGTTCGAGAACCTGGGCAACGGGCCGACCCTGATGGTCGGCGACATGATGCGCGCCGCCGAACAGATGCTGGCGTCGCTCACCCGCAACCAAGCGGTCGAACTGTTCGCACAGGCCGCGGCGGCGGCGATGGGCCCGGACAATTAGGGCGAAGCTGCTCGCTCGCGGCGCGTCGTACTGGGTAGGGGCGGTGTTCGGTCCGGAAGGTTTGCCAAACTTCGAAATCAGGACTGCCTAACTTTCCGATGCTGCGCTTCTGGCCAGCAAAGATGCGTCCGGTTGCGTCCACGCTCGCCTGATCGACGACGTTGCTGGCCACGCGCTCGGCGGGTAGTTTGGGAAGGCGTTAGGCACGGCTAATCCAGCCGGAGTAGCCGTTCCAATTCGCCACCCCTCCCGATCGAAGGATGACGATGCTCGCCAGCGACAGGGCCGCGGTCGCCACCGCGACGGCAGCGCGGTCGCGGCATCGCACCCTGACCCGGTCGGGGGTGATCACCGCCGCGTTTGTCGCCCCCGCGCTGATCATCCGCATCGTCGGACTGCACCCGGACCCGGTCGTTGCCCTGTTGATCTACGGGGCCGCCGTCGTGTCGGCGAGCTTCCTGCTGGCCTGGGCGGCGGAGACCGCGCAGATCGACGTCTCGGGTGGGCTGGCGACCGCGATCCTGGCGTTGATCGCGGTGCTGCCCGAATACGCCGTCGACCTGTACTACGCGTACGTCTCCGGCCACAACGCCGAGTACACGCAATACGCAGCGGCCAACATGACGGGCTCGAACCGGTTGCTGATGGGGCTGGGTTGGCCGGTGGTGGTGTTGGTCAGCATCATGGTGGCCCGCAAGGCCGGCGCCAAGGACAGCAAAGGTTTGGCGCTGCAACCGACCAATCGCGTCGAACTCGGCTTCCTGCTGATCGCCGGGGTCATCGCCTTCGCGATTCCGGCGAGCGGCCAGATCCATTTCGGCCTGGGGCTGGCGCTGCTGGCCTGGTTCGGGTTCTACCTGTACAAGGTCAGCCACGGCGACGTGGAGGAGCCCGATCTGATCGGGACGGCCGCCGCCCTCGGCGAGCTGCCCGATCGCGGGCGGCGCATCGTCGTCGTCGGCCTCTTCCTGGCGTCCGGCGCGGTGATCCTGCTGTCCGCCAAGCCGTTCGCCGACAACTTGGTCGCCGCGGGCACCGAGCTGGGCGTCGACCGTTTCCTGCTGGTCCAGTGGCTGGCCCCGCTCGCGTCCGAGGCCCCGGAGTTCATCGTGGCCACCATCTTCGCCGCCCGGGGCAAGGGCACCGCGGCCATCGCCACCCTGATCTCCTCCAAGGTCAACCAGTGGACGCTGCTGATCGGGTCGCTACCGATCGCCCACCTGCTGGGCGGCGGTGGGTTCTCGCTGCAGCTCGACCCGCGTCAGGTGGAGGAAGTGCTGCTGACCGCCACCCAAACCATGATGGGCGTCGCGCTGCTGTTGGCGCTGCGCTTCCAGCGCGCCGCGGCGTGCACGCTGCTGGGCCTGTTCGTCGTGCAGTTCCCGATCGCCTCGACGCACGGCCGGCTGCTGCTCTGTGCCGTCTACACCGTGGTGGCGGTCGCCGCGCTGATCCGCTACCGCCATCATCTGGCCGCCACCATCAAGGCGCCGTTCGTCGGCACGGCCATCCGGCACAGCGGTCACCCGCACCATCCGGTGCCAGACCCCTAGTCGCGGTGTAGCGCGGCCCTTCCAGCAAAGCGCCGATAGCCGGGTTTCGCACCGCCAAGCCACCTATTGTTAACAGCCGGGGTGGTACGACCTGGATGGGTGGTGCTCGGTGACGACGTCGAACCTGGCTTGCCCGTCATGCGGCGCTCAACTGCGCGCCACCGCCAAGTTCTGCGACGAATGCGGATCGCAGCTCACGGCCAGTCCGGCGGCCGCGGAGTACAAGCAGGTGACCGTGCTGTTCGCCGACGTCGTGCACTCGATGGATATCGCCGCCGCGGTGGGCGCGGAACGGCTCCGCGAGATCATGGGCGAACTCGTCGAGCGCGCGGCGACGGTGGTGCAGAGGTTCGGCGGCAGGGTGGACAAGTTCACCGGCGACGGCATCATGGCGGTGTTCGGTGCGCCGATCGCCTTGGAGGACCACGCTTTTCGCGCCTGTCTGGCAGCCCTGGGGATCCAGGCTGAGGCCGCGCTGGTGGCTGGCGAAGTCGCGCGCAGGGACAAGGTCGAGCTGCAGCTACGGGTGGGCCTGAATTCGGGTCAGGTGATCGCCGGCGAGATCGGATCCGGCGCCCTGGGTTACACGGCCATCGGCGAGCAGGTGGGCATGGCGCAGCGCATGGAGTCGGTGGCGCCGCCGGGCGGGGTGATGCTCAGCGAGTCGACCGCGCGGCTGGTCGACGACGCCGCGACCCTTTCAGATCCGGAGATGGTGTACGTCAAGGGCGCCAAGGACCCGGTCCCCGCTCGCCGCTTGATCGCCGCCACGAGCCAGCACAGCCAGCGCAAAGACCCTCAGTTGGTCGGGCGCACGTGGGAACTCAACACCATCGCCGGCATCCTCGATGAGGCGGTCGGCGGGGCCGGATGCGTCATCGATGTCGTTGGGCCGCCGGGCATCGGCAAGAGCCGTACCGTCCGCGAATCGGCGGCATTGGCGCGAACCCGCGGGATGGATGTCATCACCGTGTACTGCGAGTCCCACACCAGCGACATTCCGTTCCACGCGGTGACGGGGTTGTTGCTGTCTCTTATACACATCT
>NZ_LATC01000102.1:0-16604 GCF_001414075.1 Mycobacterium sp. UM_11
AGATGTGTATAAGAGACAGGTGTCCCCCGTGTACGAGACCGACCCGTGGGGCCGGGTCGACCAGGCGCCGTTTCTCAACGCGGTGCTGATCGCCAACGACCCGGACTGCGACGGCCAGTGCTGGCTGCGCCGGGCCCAGGAGTTCGAGCGCGCGGCCGGGCGGGTGCGCGGCGAGCGCTGGGGCCCGCGCACCCTCGACGTCGACCTGATCGCCTGCTACGGCGAGACGGAGGTGATCTCCCGCGAGAACAACCTCACACTCCCGCACCCGCTGGCCCATTTGCGGGCCTTCGTCATGATCCCGTGGCTTGTCGTCGACCCGGATGCCCAACTGACGCTCGCCGACGGCCCGCGGCCCGTGGCGAGCCTGCTGGCCGAGCTCGAGCCGGCCGACCGGGACAGCGTCCGGTTGACCAGCCTGACGCTCCAGCGGGCGGCCGATCGGAAACCGGAAACCTGATGGGCCCAACCAGGAAACGTGACCTGACGGTCGCGGTGGTCGGCGCCGCGGTGGTGGGGTACCTGCTCGTGACGGCCCTGTACCGCTGGTTCCCGCCCATCACGGTGTGGACCGGCCTGTCGCTGCTGGCCGTGGCCGTCGGCGAAGCGCTGTGGGCCCGCTACGTGCGGGCCAAGATCGGCGACGGCGAGATCGGCGTCGGCCCCGGCTGGCTGCATCCGCTCGCCGTGGCCCGCAGCCTCGTGGTCGCCAAGGCGTCGGCCTGGGTGGGCGCGTTGATGCTGGGCTGGTGGGTGGGCGTGCTGGTGTACTTCCTGCCGCGGCGGTCCTGGCTGCGGGCGGCCGCCGAGGACACCACCGGGACCGTGGTCGCGGCCGTCAGCGCGCTGGCACTAGTCGCCGCCGCGCTATGGCTGCAGCATTGCTGCAAGTCGCCGCCGGATCAGACCGAGCACGGCGAAGGGGCGGAAAACTAGTCCGCTCACGCCCGCCCCCAAGCCGCCCGAGAATCGCCGGAGGAGGGCGACACGCGGATTGACCTCGCGCAGGTACAGTCAGGCCATGACCGTTCTGTCCCGCGGCGCCCGGGTTCGGCGCGGCGGCCGCAGGCCGGGGTGGGTGCTCTTGACCGCGTTGCTGGTCCTCGCGATGGGGGCCAGTTCCGCATTGGTTTTCACCAATCGGGTGGAACTTCTCAAGCTCGCTGTAATCCTGGCGCTGT
The DNA here is from genome assembly GCF_001414075.1 of Mycobacterium sp. UM_11. Classification (NCBI taxonomy): domain Bacteria; kingdom Bacillati; phylum Actinomycetota; class Actinomycetes; order Mycobacteriales; family Mycobacteriaceae; genus Mycobacterium; species Mycobacterium sp. UM_11. The sequence continues at coordinate 1,182 of NZ_LATC01000102.1, forward strand.
GGGCCGCAGTCGCCGGTGCCTTCGTCTCGGTGCTGTACCGCCGCCAGAGCGACGCGGATCAGTCCCGCGTCCGCGACCTGAAGCTGGTGTACGACCTGCAGCTGGATCGGGAAATCTCGGCCCGCCGCGAGTACGAGCTGACCGTGGAGTCCCAGCTGCGCCGCGAGCTGGCCTCCGAGCTGCGCGCGCAGGCCGCAGACGACCTCGCCGAGCTGCGCGCGGAGTTGAGCGCGCTGCGCACCAGCCTGGAGATCCTGTTCGACACCGACCTCGCCCAGCGCCCGGCGCTGGAGACGCCCGAGGCCGAGGCGCCGCGCGAGCGCGCGTACAGCGAGTGGGACCGCAACGGCGAGACCCCCCGCGACGCGCCCTACGACTGGGTGGCCAGCGACCGGGTGGCCTCCGTCCCCCAGGAAAGCCGCGCCGACGAGACGGCGATCATCGACGTGCCCGAGGAACCGCTGCTGCCGCCGCGCCAGCCCCAGCCGCACCGCGAACGGGCCCCCTACCAGTACGAACCGCCGCCGGAGCCGGCCGCGCCGGCCCAGCCGGAGCCGTCCTACGTCACCGTCCCGCCGCAACCGGAACCGCGATTCGAACCCCCGCCACCCCCGCCGCAACCCGAGCCCGAGCCCCAGCCGCAAGGTCACGGTTGGCAGCCGGTGGGTGCGTCCGGATTGTGGTTGCCGCCCGGAACGCCGGGCAGCCATTGGGCCGGCTCCGACCAGACCGGCGCCCCCGCCGACGAGACGCCGGGCCGGCGGCGGCGCGCCCGGCACTCCGAACCCGACGAGGCGTGGGCCGGCCCGACGGCCGAGGCCGGCCGTCGGGCTCGGTCGCGCCACTCCGCGGAGTACGGCGACTACGGCGTCCGCGACTTCGCGCCGCCCAGCGAGCGCCCGGGTGGGCCCCCGAGTGAGCCGCTGTACGCGCCGTCACCCGCCCCGGCCGCGGCGACACCCCCGCCACCGCCGCCGCCACCGGCGCCGGCCCCCACCGCCGAGCCGCTACCGCCACGGTTGGCCCCACCGCCACCACCGGAGCACACTCCCCGGCACGGGGGCGGGGACCCGTTGGCGCCGGGCGCCGATAGTCCGGGCGACGGCGCGCCCACCGGCGGTCAGTCGGTTGCCGAGCTGTTGGCGCGGTTGCAGGTCCAGCCGTCCGAGGGTGGCCGCCGCCGCAGACGTGAATAGCCGCGGCGGCTGAGCTGGGAGCTTCCTCACATTGGGCTTGGCGCCCTGATCGACTACAGTTTTAGTGACCGAACGGTACCCACGCGGTGGGACCGGAACGAACGAATAAATCTGTGAGGTCGTCTGCGATGGTGCAGTTCGACGGTTTGCGCCCGGCCAGGCTCAAGGTGGGAGTCATCTCGGCCGGCCGGGTGGGCACCGCGCTCGGTGTCGCGCTGGAGCGCGCCGACCACGTCGTGGTCGCGTGCAGCGCCATCTCCCACGCGTCGCGGCAGCGCGCCCAGCGCCGGCTGCCCGACACCCCGGTCATGCCCCCACCGGACGTCGCCGCCGCCGCGGAGCTGCTGCTGCTGGCCGTCCCGGACAGCGAACTGGCCGGCCTCGTGTCCGGTTTGGCCGCGACCTCGTCGGTGCGCCCGGGCACGATCGTCGTCCACACCTCCGGCGCCAACGGTGTCGGCATCCTCGAGCCGTTGACCCGGGACGGCTGCATTCCGCTGGCGATCCACCCGGCGATGACGTTCACCGGATCGGACGAGGACATCAGCAGGCTTCCCGACACCTGCTTCGGGATCACCGCGGCCGACGAGGTCGGTTACGCGATCGGGCAGTCGCTCGTGCTGGAAATGGGCGGTGAACCGTTCTGCGTGCGCGAAGAGGCGCGGGTGCTCTACCACGCCGCCCTGGCGCACGCGGGCAACCACCTCGTGACGGTGCTCGCCGACGCGCTCGAGGCGTTGCGGGCGGCCCTGCGCGGCAGCGAACTGCTCGGGCAACAGTCCGTCGACGACTCCCCGGGCGGCATCGCCGAACGCATCGTCGGGCCGCTGGCCCGGGCCGCGCTGGAGAACACCCTCCAACGCGGGCAGGCCGCGCTCACCGGCCCCGTCGCGCGCGGTGACGCCGCCGCGGTCGCCGGGCATCTGGCCGCGCTCAACCGGGTCGACCCGGAACTGGCCCAGGCCTACCGGGTGAACGCGCTGCGGACGGCCCGGCGCGCCCACGCTCCCGCCGACGTCGTCGAGGTCCTGGCGGGATGAGGCCCGGCAACGCGCCCGCGTTCAACGCCGGCGAACTCAACGTGTACTCCCGCCCGCGCGACGTCGCGGACGTCTGCCGCGCGCTGCGCCACACCGGCCGCCGGGTGATGCTGGTGCCCACCATGGGCGCGCTGCACGACGGTCACCTCGCCCTGGTGCGCGCGGCCAAGCGGGTGCCGGGCTCGGTGGTGGCCGTTTCGATCTTCGTCAACCCCCTCCAGTTCGGCGCCGGCGAAGACCTCGACGCCTACCCCAGGACCCTGGACGACGACGTGGCGCTGCTGCGCGGCGAAGGCGTCGAAATCGTGTTCGCGCCAACGGCCGCGGCGATGTACCCCGACGGCCTGCGCACCACCGTGCAGCCCGGCCCGCTGGCCACCGACCTGGAGGGCGGTCCGCGACCGACCCACTTCGCCGGCGTGCTGACCGTGGTGTGCAAACTCCTGCAGATCGTGCGCCCGGACCGAGTGTTCTTCGGCGAGAAGGACTATCAGCAGCTGGTGCTGATCCGGCAGATGGTCGCCGACCTCAACATCGACGTCACGGTGGTCGGCGTACCCACCGTCCGCGAGGCCGACGGGCTGGCCATGTCGTCTCGTAACCGCTACCTCGACCCGGCGCAGCGCGAGGCGGCCGTGGCGGTGTCGGCGGCGTTGACGGCGGCGGCGCACGCCGCCGACGCCGGGCCGCGGGCCGCGCTGGACGCGGCGCGCGCGGTGCTCGACGCGGTGCCCGACCTCACCGTCGACTACCTCGAGTTGCGCGACCCGGAGCTCGGCCCGTTGCGGGGCAACCGAACCGCAAGGCTGCTCGTTGCCGTCCGCCTGGGCACCACCAGGCTGCTGGACAACATCGCGATCGAGATCGAAACTTCGCCGGCACCCGTGGGGCCGGACGGACTCGCCCAATCACATTGGAGGAATTGATGTTACGGACGATGCTCAAGTCGAAGATCCACCGCGCCACCGTCACTCAGGCCGACCTGCACTACGTCGGCTCGGTGACCATCGACGCCGACCTGATGGACGCCGCCGACCTCCTCGAGGGCGAGCAGGTGACCATCGTCGACATCGACAACGGCGCCCGCCTGGTCACCTACGCGATCACCGGGGAACGCGGCAGCGGGGTGATCGGAATCAACGGCGCCGCAGCGCATCTCGTGCACCCGGGCGATCTGGTGATCCTGATCGCGTACGGCACCATGCAAGAGGCGGAGGCCCGGTCGTACCAGCCGCGGATCGTGTTCGTCGACGCCGACAACAAGCCGATCGACCTCGGCCACGACCCGGCGTTCGTGCCCGCCGACGCCGCCGAGTTACTCGATCCCCGAATCGTTGCGCGGTAGCCGTGCTGCTGGCGATCGACGTCCGCAACACCCACACCGTCGTTGGGTTGATCTCCGGGTCGAAAGAGCACGCGAAGGTGGTGCAGTACTGGCGGATCCGGACCGAGTCCGAGGTGACCGCCGACGAGCTGGCCCTGACCATTGACGGGCTGATCGGCGACGACTCCGAGCGGCTGACCGGGGCCGCCGCCCTGTCCACCGTCCCGTCGGTGCTGCACGAGGTGCGGATCATGCTCGACCAGTACTGGCCGTCGGTGCCGCACGTGCTGATCGAGCCGGGCGTGCGCACCGGCATCCCGCTGCTGGTGGACAATCCGAAAGAAGTGGGCGCAGACCGGATCGTCAACTGCCTGGCCGCTTTTCACCGATTCCAGAGCGCGGCCATCGTCATCGACTTCGGCTCCTCGATCTGCGTGGACGTCGTGTCGGCCAAGGGGGAGTTCCTCGGCGGCGCGATCGCCCCGGGCGTGCAGGTGTCGTCGGACGCCGCCGCGGCGCGCTCCGCGGCGCTGCGCCGGGTTGAGTTGTCCCGCCCGCGTTCGGTGGTGGGCAAGAACACGGTTGAATGCATGCAGGCCGGGGCGGTGTTCGGCTTCGCCGGTCTGGTCGACGGGCTGGTCGGGCGCATCCGCCAGGACGTGGACGGCTTCGCCGGCGACGACGTCGCCGTGGTGGCGACGGGGCACACGGCACCCCTGCTGCTGCCCGAGCTGCACACGCCCAGCCACTACGACCAGCACTTGACCTTGCAGGGGCTGCGGCTGGTGTTCGAACGCAACCGGGACGCCCAGCGCGGCCGGCTGAAGACCGCGCGCTGAGTATCCCTGCGACGAGATTGCCCCAGCGGTCGTGGTTGCGGCCGGAACAACGACCCTGACGGCAATCTCGGCGGGCCGCCGGTAAGAGCCGCTCCGCGAGGTCATTTAAGCTGGCACGTCGTGAGTGACGCCAGCGAGGACGCAGCCGCGGACCTGCCCGAGCAGTTCCGCATCCGCCGGGACAAGCGCGCTCGCCTGCTGGCCGAGGGTCGGGAACCCTATCCGGTCGCCATCGAACGCACCCACACGCTGGCCCAGGTGCGCGCCGAGCACCCCGACCTGCCGATCGACACCGCGACCGACGACGTCGTCGGCATCGCGGGCCGGGTGATCTTCGCGCGCAACTCCGGCAAATTGTGCTTCGCGACACTCCAGGAGGGCGACGGCACCACCCTGCAGGTGATGCTCAGCCTCGACAAGGTCGGCCGGGAATCGCTGGACGCGTGGAAAGCCGACGTCGATCTCGGCGACATCGTCTACGTGCACGGCAACGTGATCAGCTCACGCCGAGGCGAATTGTCCGTACTCGCCGATTCGTGGCAGATCGCGACCAAGTCACTGCGGCCGCTGCCGGTGGCGCACAAGGAGATGAGCGAAGAGGCGCGGGTGCGGCAGCGCTACGTCGACCTCATCGTCCGGCCCCAGGCCCGCACGGTGGCGCGGCAGCGAATCGCGGTGGTCCGCGCGATCCGCAACGCGCTGGAACGGCGCGGGTTTCTCGAAGTCGAAACGCCTATGTTGCAGACGCTGGCCGGCGGCGCGGCGGCGCGGCCGTTCGTCACGCATTCTAATGCGCTGGACATCGATCTCTACCTGCGGATCGCACCCGAACTGTTCCTCAAGCGCTGCATCGTCGGTGGTTTCGACAAGGTCTTCGAAGTTAATCGCGTCTTCCGAAACGAAGGCGCGGATTCCACGCATTCTCCGGAATTTTCCATGTTGGAGACCTACCAGGCCTACGGAACCTATGACGATTCGGCAGTCGTCACGCGCGAGCTTATTCAAGAGGTCGCCGATGAGGCGATCGGAACCAGACAACTACCCCTGCCCGACGGGATGGTCTACGACATAGACGGAGAATGGGCGTCGATTCAAATGTACCCGTCGCTGTCCGCGGCGCTCGGGGAGGAGATCACCCCCGAGACGTCGGTCGAGCGGCTGTGGGCCATCACGCATCGGCTGGGGCTCGAGGTGCCCACCGACCGGGGCTACGGACACGGCAAGCTCGTCGAGGAGCTCTGGGAGCACACGGTGGGCAATACGCTGACCGCGCCCACTTTCGTGCGGGACTTCCCCGTCGAGACAACGCCTTTGACGCGCCAGCACCGCAGCATCCCGGGGGTCACCGAGAAGTGGGACCTTTACATTCGCGGGGTCGAACTGGCCACCGGGTATTCCGAATTGAACGACCCGGTGGTGCAGCGGGAGAGATTCGCCGCACAGGCGCGGGCGGCTGCGGCCGGCGACGACGAAGCCATGGTGCTCGACGAAGATTTTCTCGCCGCCCTCGAGTATGGGATGCCCCCGTGCACCGGAACGGGAATGGGTATCGATCGGTTGTTGATGACTTTGACTGGCCTGTCAATTCGAGAGACAGTTTTGTTCCCGATTGTTCGGCCGCACTCCACTTGAAAAGTGCAACTGTGCGCCTCGCGGCCGGATTGAGTATGCTGCGTTGTTATGGCAGATTGGTGACCCGGGGAGGCTCACCCAAACTGCTCAGCAACTGCTCAGGACGAAATGCGAGGATAAGCTAATGGCGAAAAAAGTGACCGTCACCTTGGTCGATGATTTCGACGGTGCCGGCGCAGCCGACGAAACGGTCGAATTCGGGCTTGACGGGGTTACCTATGAGATTGACCTTTCGTCGAAGAATGCCGCCAAACTCCGCAACGACCTGAAGCAGTGGGTGGAAGCCGGTCGCCGGGTCGGCGGGCGGCGGCGCGGGCGTTCGGGCTCCGGTCGTGGTCGTGGCGCGATCGACCGTGAGCAGAGCGCGGCGATCCGCGAATGGGCCCGCCGCAACGGCCACAACGTGTCGACGCGCGGCCGCATCCCGGCCGACGTCATCGACGCCTTCCACGCGGCCACCTAAGGAAACCTCTCACCGGCGTCCGGGCCGCACAGGCCTGGGCGCCGGTTTGTCGTTCGCTGGCCGCGAAAGAATCAGCCGCGACCGAAGGAAACCAATTGGCGCCCGGCCACGTTGCTCCAAGTACGGCGCTGTAATCACAGGGGAGATTGCCCGAGACGGGCCGGCGGGCCTTGAACAGCAAGGGACCGCAAGGTTATGCCCCCTGGCAGACCGACCATTACAGTGGATGGCAGGTACGCGAGTCGGCCCCAACGGGGGCCGGTGGGCCACTAACAGGCTTGTACCGATGTGAGGGAGAGCAGGTAGCAGGCGATGTTTGAACGATTTACCGACCGTGCCCGCAGGGTCGTCGTCCTGGCGCAAGAAGAGGCCCGGATGCTCAACCACAACTACATCGGCACCGAGCACATCCTGTTGGGTCTGATTCACGAGGGCGAGGGCGTCGCGGCGAAGTCGCTGGAGTCCTTGGGCATTTCGCTGGAGGGCGTTCGCAGCCAGGTCGAGGAGATCATCGGCCAGGGCCAGCAGGCGCCGTCGGGCCACATCCCCTTCACCCCGCGCGCCAAGAAGGTTCTCGAGCTGAGCCTGCGTGAGGCGCTGCAGCTCGGCCACAACTACATCGGCACCGAGCACATCCTGCTGGGCCTGATCCGCGAGGGCGAGGGCGTGGCCGCCCAGGTCCTGGTGAAGCTCGGCGCCGAACTGACCCGGGTGCGCCAGCAGGTCATCCAGCTGCTCAGCGGCTACCAGGGCAAGGAGGCCGCGGAGGCCGGCACCGGTGGCCGAGGCGGCGAATCGGGCGGCCCGTCCACCTCGTTGGTGCTCGACCAGTTCGGGCGCAACCTGACGGCCGCCGCGATGGAGGGCAAGCTCGACCCGGTCATCGGCCGCGAGAAGGAAATCGAGCGGGTCATGCAGGTGCTCAGCCGCCGCACCAAGAACAACCCGGTGCTGATCGGCGAGCCCGGCGTCGGCAAGACCGCCGTCGTCGAGGGCCTGGCGCAGGCGATCGTGCACGGTCAGGTGCCGGAGACGCTAAAGGACAAGCAGCTCTACACGCTTGACCTTGGCTCGCTCGTGGCCGGCTCGCGCTACCGCGGTGACTTCGAGGAGCGGCTGAAGAAGGTGCTCAAGGAGATCAACACCCGCGGCGACATCATCCTGTTCATCGACGAGCTGCACACGCTCGTCGGTGCCGGGGCCGCCGAGGGCGCGATCGACGCCGCGAGCATCCTCAAGCCCAAGCTGGCCCGCGGCGAGCTGCAGACCATCGGCGCGACCACACTCGACGAGTACCGCAAGTACATCGAGAAGGACGCCGCCCTGGAGCGCCGCTTCCAGCCGGTCCAGGTGGGGGAGCCGACGGTGGAGCACACCATCGAGATCCTCAAGGGCCTGCGCGACCGCTACGAGGCGCACCACCGGGTGTCGATCTCCGACGCGGCGTTGGTGGCCGCCGCCACCCTGGCCGACCGCTACATCAACGACCGGTTCCTGCCCGACAAGGCGATCGACCTGATCGACGAGGCGGGCGCCCGGATGCGGATCCGCCGGATGACCGCGCCGCCAGACCTGCGTGAGTTCGACGAGAAGATCGCCGACGCGCGCCGCGAAAAGGAGTCCGCGATCGACGCTCAGGACTTCGAGAAGGCCGCCAGCCTGCGCGACCGGGAGAAGACCCTGGTCGCCCAGCGGGCCGAGCGCGAAAAGCAGTGGCGCTCCGGCGATCTCGACGTGGTCGCCGAGGTCGACGACGAGCAGATCGCCGAGGTGCTGGGCAACTGGACCGGCATCCCGGTGTTCAAGCTGACGGAGGCCGAGACCACGCGGTTGCTGCGCATGGAGGACGAGCTGCACAAGCGGATCATCGGCCAGGAGGACGCCGTCAAGGCCGTCTCCAAGGCGATCCGCCGCACCCGCGCCGGGTTGAAGGACCCCAAGCGCCCGTCGGGCTCGTTCATCTTCGCCGGCCCGTCCGGTGTCGGTAAGACCGAGCTGTCGAAGGCGCTGGCCAACTTCCTGTTCGGCGACGACGACGCGCTCATCCAGATCGACATGGGCGAGTTCCACGACCGGTTCACCGCGTCGCGGTTGTTCGGCGCCCCGCCGGGATACGTCGGCTACGAGGAGGGCGGCCAGCTCACCGAGAAGGTGCGCCGCAAGCCGTTCTCCGTGGTGCTGTTCGACGAGATCGAGAAGGCCCACCAGGAGATCTACAACAGCCTGTTGCAGGTCCTCGAGGACGGCCGGCTCACCGACGGGCAGGGCCGCACGGTGGACTTCAAGAACACCGTGCTGATCTTCACCTCGAACCTCGGCACGTCCGACATCTCCAAGCCGGTCGGCCTGGGCTTCACCCAGGGTGGCGGTGAGAACAACTACGAGCGGATGAAGCAGAAGGTCAACGACGAGCTGAAGAAGCACTTCCGCCCGGAGTTCCTCAACCGCATCGACGACATCATCGTCTTCCACCAGCTGACTCGCGACGAGATCATCCGGATGGTCGACCTGATGGTCGAGCGCGTCGGCAAGCAGCTCAAGGCCAAGGACATGGCCCTCGAGCTGACCGACAAGGCGAAGGCGTTGCTGGCCAAGCGCGGCTTCGACCCGGTGCTGGGTGCCCGCCCGTTGCGGCGCACCATCCAGCGCGAGATCGAGGACCAGCTGTCCGAGAAGATCCTCTTCGAGGAGGTCGGGCCGGGCCAGATCGTCACGGTCGACGTGGACAACTGGGACGGCGAGAGCGCCGGCGAGGACGCGGTGTTCACCTTCACCGGGACGCGCAAGCCGCCGGCCGAGCCGGACCTGGCGAAGGCCGGAGCACACGCGGCTCCGGAAACGCCCTAGCGGTTACCGAAAACGGGCGGTTAGTCTCACGGGACTAACCGCCCGTTTTCGCTGTGACCAGGAGGCCCGCCGTGCTGATCGTCACCACCAACGACCTCCCCGGGTGGGAGATCCAGCGCGTCTGCGGCGAAGTGTTCGGGCTGACCGTCCGCTCGCGCAACGCGTTCTCCCAGATGGGCGCCGGCTTCAAGGCCATGTTCGGCGGCGAGCTGGCCGGCATGACCAAGAACCTGGCCGAGAGCCGCAACGAGGCGATGGGCCGGCTGATCGTCGAGGCGCGCAATCGCGGCGGCAACGCGATCGTCGCCATGCGATTCGACACCACCGAAATCGGTGACGTGTGGACCGAGATCTGCGCCTACGGCACGGCGGTTCAGGCCACCCCGGTCACCGAGGCCGCCAAATACACGGCCGGCCAACTGGGTTACGGCTCCCCGCCCCCACAGCAGTGAGCGGCGGTTTAGACTGACGTTCGTCCTGACGGGCAACGGAATCTGGTGAAAGTCCAGAACGGTCGCGCCACTGTAGATAGTCAGACCCATCGCCCGTCATCACCAGCGGGGACGCGGTTATCCCCGGAAGGAGTCGATGTGTCCAATCCTCAGCTGCCCGGCGCCCGTGCCCAAGTTGACCTGTCGGCGGCCAGCGCCGCGGTCTGGTTGGCGGCAACCGCCTTCCTCGCGCTGTTGGCGCTGTACTTCGTGGGCGTGGATCAGGGCGCGGTGTCGCTGTTCGGCGCCGACTCGCACGTGCACGAGTTCGTGCACGACGCGCGGCACCTGCTCGGCTTCCCCTGCCACTGATCGCGTGGAGAAGCGTCTGATCGGACGCGGCCTGCTGGCCGGTGCGTTCGGGGCGGTGTTGGCGTTCGCCTTCGCCCGCCTGTGCGCCGAGCCGGCGATCGGTCGCGCGATCGCTTTCGAGGACGGCCGAACCGACGCCGAGAACGCTCACGGCGTGCACGAGCACGGCGCCGAGTTGTTCAGCCGCGGGGTGCAGTCCAACGCCGGCCTGGGTTTCGGGGTGCTGATCTTCGGTGTGGCGATGGGCGCGCTGTTCGCCGTGCTGTTCTGTGTGGTTGCGGCGCGCGTGACAACCGTTGGGGCGCGCGCGCTTTCGCTGCTGCTCGCGGCGGCCGCGTTCGTCGCCGTGTACCTGGTGCCGTTCGTGAAGTATCCGCCGAACCCGCCGGCGGTGGGCCAGGCGGACACGATCGGGGCGCGCACCGCCTGGTTTCTGGTGATGGTGCTGGCGTCGGTGGCCCTCGCCATCGCCGCGGTCTGGCTGGCGCGGTCACTGACCGCCCGGTTCGGGGCGTGGAACGGGCGGCTGCTCGCCGCCGGCGCCTATGTCGCGGCGGTTGCGGTGGTGATGGTGGCGCTGCCGGGCGTGGACGAGACACCCGGCCCGCTGCGCGACGCGTCGGGCGCGATCGTCTATCCGGGCTTCCCCGCCGACGTCCTCTACGAATTCAGGCTGGTGTCGCTGGCGACGCAGGTGGTGCTGTGGGCGAGCATCGGCGTACTGTTCGGGGCGCTCGCCGGCCGGGTTCTCGGGGAGCGCGCGCCGAGCATCAACGCGTGACCGGTGTCGTGCGGCTGACGATGGTGTCGCACGCGATGACCGACGCCATGGCTGCCGGTCGATTTCCGCTCGACGAACCGCTCAGCGACGTCGGACGTGGGCAGGTGAAAAAGGTTGGCCTCAAACCCAAGAAGCACCTCGCCGCGCCCGAGCGGCGCGCATGCGAAACCGCAGAGCTGCTGGGGTTGGCCGCCGGCGTCGAGCCCCGGCTGGCCGACATCGATTGCGGGGCATGGTGCGGGCAAGCGTGGGAGGCGATCGACCCGCGGGACCTCGAGGCGTGGCTGACGGATCCCGACGGGGCGCCGCACGGCGGTGAGTCGATCGTCGATCTGATCGAACGGGTGGCGGGATGGCTGAAGTCGGTGAGCCAGCCGACCGTGGCGGTGACGCATCCCGCGGTCATCCGGGCGGCGATCCTGCTCGCCTTGGCGGCCCCGCCGAAATCGTTCTGGCGCATCGACATTGCGCCCGTCAGTCATACCGTCATGCACCTGCGCGACGGCCGCTGGACGCTGCGGCTGTGAGCGGATCGGGCTTTCGAAACTTGTCGTACCCCCCTGCGATGATGGCCCCATGTCCTCGACCGCTCGCCCGACTCTGTGGCCGACGAACAACTAGCCCGCTCTGCCCGTGGCCGAATAGGGCGCTGAAAGCGACTACCTCCGTATAGTTCCGGGGACAGTCTCCGGGTTGTAAGCGAGGAGAGGGCCCTATGATCCCACGCGCCCTGACGAAGCCGGCCGGCGTCGCGACGCTGTTCGGGGTACTCGCGTTGGCCGCCCGCTATGCCGCCCTATCGGTCGTCGCGGGAATCGAGAACAATCCCGATCCCTTTCCTCGTGAGCGCCTCGCCACCGAGCAGGAAGGCGAGCAACACTTCATCGGTCGTCCCGACGGGACGGTGCTGCGCGCCATCACCGCCGGCGAGGGTCCCGCGGTCGTTTTCGCGCACGGCTACGGCGGCACGCTGGGTGAGTGGAATATCGTCTGGGATCAGTTGGCGGCTCGGGCCTACCGCCTCATCGCCTTCGATCAACGGGGACACGGTAGCTCGACGCTCGGTTCGGCGGGCGTGGGGTCCGCGCCCATGGCCGAAGACTACGCGGCGGTCCTGCGGTACTTCGGCATCGAGGACGGCGTGCTGGTGGCCCACTCCATGGGCGGCTTCATCGCGGTCCGCGCGGTGCTCGACCACGAGGACGTCGCAGGCCGTCTGCGCGGGTTGGTGTTGTTCGCGACCTGGGCGGGCCGGATTCACGACGGCGCGCCGCAGAACAGGCTGCAGATCCCGCTGATGGAGTCGGGGCTCATGGGCTGGCTGGTGCGAACGCGGGTCGGCGGTGCGCTTTTCGGCGCGGCCCAGTGCGGCAAAAACCCCTCTCCGGCAATGATTTCGGTGTTCATCGAGTTCTTCGACAGACACATGCGCGAGCATGGGCCCCTCACGCCGATCCTGCGCGCGTTCGGACGTGAGGACCGTTACCCCCGCTTGGGGGAGATTTCGATTCCGACGGTCGTCATGGTCGGTTCAGCCGATCGCAGCACCCCACCGGTACATTCGCAACGGCTCGCCGCCGGAATACCCGGCGCGCGGCTCGTCACGGTGCCGGACGCCGGCCATCTGCTCAATTGGGAAGGTGCCGACGCACTCGTCGCTGTCGTGGGATCGTTGTCGCCAGTATCCCAAGCTGGCTAGCGGTGACGATCAGCGCGGGGCGATCAGCGCGAAGGCCTGCTTGGCGATTTGCAGCATCCAACCGGTCACGTTAGGCCCGTGATCGCGGGGCCAGTTGAGCTGGAAGCTGACCACGTACGGCTGCTGCGTCTTATCGACGGCGTACCAGCTGAAGGTCAGATCACCCGGCAGGCCACCGGCTTTCGCGCCGATGTACGGCCAGACGTTGCGGTCCAGCGCGATACCCGACACCGCCGACAGGATCTGTTTCACCGGTGCGGCCTTGCCGACGGCGTCGGCCTGCAGCGCCGTGTGAATGCGGCAGATGTCCTCGGCGTTGCCGTACCACTCCGCGCCATAGGACGACGCCGGGGTGTGGGCGCGAGTCGGATCCGGCTCGTACGGAGTCGAATTCGCCTGCGCCAACAGCTGGGCGCGCGTTTGCGGTGACCCGTGCTGCCATTGGGTGCGCAGGTCCGGCTTGCCCCAGCCGATCGAGAACAGCTCGTACATCGTGGGGAACGGCGTCATGCTGGCCGGGTCGTGGTGGCCCGCCGTGGCGAGCGCCTGCTCGATGGCGTGGGTGCCGAGCTTTCCGATCAGCAGGTCGGTCGCCATGTTGTCACTGGTCGCGATCATCTTCTCGGCGGCCGTCCGGACCGAGACCTGGGCTCCGGCGGGCAGCGCCAGACCGGACGAGCCCACCGCGCGGCTCTTGTCGGTGACGGTCAGCTGATCGTCCCAGGAGACGGTCCCATCCTTGATGGCGCCCGCCAGGGCGTGCAGCACGTAGAGCTTGAAAATCGATGCCAGCGGCAGGGATTCACCGGTGTTGGTGCCCGCAACCGGGTCGCAACGCCCGTCGTCGACCCTGGCCACCTGATAGGAATAGCGGGCGCCCGTCTTGCTCAACACCGCATCGATGTCGCGCCACGAGTTGATCTTCGGCGCCTGGGTCTCCAGCTCGAACCGATCCACCCATCCGCCGTCGTCGGTGTGGATCCGGATGTCTTGTCGCGCACCGTAGGACGACGTCAGGTGCAACGTGGCCACGTTGGCGCCCAGATCGACGCCGTCGAGGGTGAACGGGCGGTCCCACCACAGCGCCTCCATGGTGTTCTCCACCGGCTTGACCATGTCGGGCGCGGCCAGCGTGCCGACGCCGACCGGGCCGATGGGCCAGTCCGAGTTGAGCATGTCCAGCGTCTGCTGCGCCCGGATGCCCGGCGGCGTCCGGACGTCGATCTGCCGGCCCGGATTCGCGGCGTTCGCCTGCGGTGACGGGGACGAGGTGCAACCGGGCGCGAACGTGACTACCAGTGCGGTGGCGGCGCTCAACGCCACCACGCGGCGTCGGGCCGAGAACCCGCTAGCCAGCCTGCTTGTTGCCGGCAACGTCCATCACAACCTCGAATTCCAACAGCGTGGCCCCGGTCGCCACCGGGTTGGCCCGCTCGCCGGCGTGCGCCGCGATGGCGGGCCCCTGCGCCCACGCCTGAAACGCCTCTTCGGATTCCCACTGCGTCACGACGAAGTAGCGGTCCTCGCCCTTGATCGGGCGCAGCAGCTGAAACCCGAGGAAGCCCGGCTGGTTGTCGACCGCGTGCGCCCGGTGCGCGAACCGCTTTTCCAGCTCTGGCCCGGCGTCGGCGGGTACTTCGATTGCGTTGATCTTCACCACTGGCGACATGCCGCTAGGCTACCCCTTCGCCCGTCCTGTCCGACTGCAGGGCGGGGCACGCAGGATGGTGACATGCCCGGTGATCTGCTGACTTGCCGCGGGGGGCAAGGCGAGCCGTTGGTGCTGGTGCACGGCCTGATGGGGCGGGGCAGCACCTGGTCGCGGCAGCTGCCCTGGCTGGCCGCGCTGGGCAGGGTATACACCTACGACGCGTTGTGGCATCGGGGCCGCGGGGTCGACGACCCGCACCCGATCAGCACCGAGCGGTTCGTCGCCGACCTCGCCGAGGCGGTGGAAACGCTGCGAACGCCGGCCACGCTGATCGGACACTCGATGGGCGGCCTGCACGCGTGGTGTCTGGCCGCCCATCGTCCGGAGCTGGTTTCGGCGCTGGTGGTCGAGGACATGGCCCCGGACTTCCGCGGCCGCACCACCGGCCCATGGGAGCCGTGGCTGCACGCGCTTCCGGTCGAATTCGATTCCGCGCAGCGGGTATTCGACGAGTTCGGGCCCGTCGCGGGGCAGTATTTTCTGGAGGCGTTCGACCGCACCCCTACCGGTTGGCGCCTGCACGGTGACACCGCGCGCTGGATCGAGATCGCCGCCGAATGGGGCACCCGTGACTACTGGGAGCAGTGGCGGGCGGTGCGCGTGCCCGCGTTGCTCATCGAGGCCGGCAACTCCGTGACCCCGCCGGGGCAGATGCGACAAATGGCCGAAATCAACTCCACCACAACCTATTTGCACGTGCCGGAGGCCGGTCATTTGATTCACGACGACGCGCCTGCGGTGTACCGCCGGGCGGTCGAGTCATTCTTGGCGACGCTGCCCGCCGCCGACTGAGCCGGGTCGGACCGGCCCGGCTGAAGCCCGGTGATACATATGATAAATTCTTCAATTGCTAAAGCATAGAAACTTTGTAGCCTTCAGGAGACCTATCGTGGCGGAGCCGCTGTACCAGCTCAAGGCGGAGTTCTTCAAGACGCTGGGGCACCCCGCACGGATCAGGATTCTGGAGTTGCTCGTGACGGGCGAGAAGTCGGTCGCCGAGTTGTTGCCCGAGGTGGGGCTCGAGGCGTCGAACCTTTCGCAGCAGCTCGGTGTCCTGCGCCGAGCCGGTGTCTGTCTCTTATACACAT
>NZ_LATC01000103.1:0-16486 GCF_001414075.1 Mycobacterium sp. UM_11
TGTGTATAAGAGACAGGCCACCAGCACGGTCCGGCCGAAGCGTGCCGCCAGGGTGTCGCTTTGTGAGGCGCCGCCCACCAGCCCGACGGCGAACGGCGTCACCGCCAGACCGGATTGCAGCGCGGTGTGGCCGAGCCCCGCCTGCCACAACAGCGCGATGGTGAAGAAGATGCTCGTGAACGCCGCGAAGTACACCAGCGCGAGCAGCACGCCGCCGGTGAAGGACGCGTGCGCGAACAGTCGCGGCGGCACCAGCGGATTGCCCCCACTCGCCTCGACGTGGCGCTCCCACCGGGCGAACACCGCGAGCAACGCCGCGGCGCCGGCCATCGAGGCGTACGTCCACAGCGGCCAGCCGTCTTGCTGTCCCTGGATCAACGGGACCAGCAACGCGACCAGCGCCGCGGACAGCAGGATCAGGCCGGCCCAGTCCGCCGACGTCGCCGCGCGGTCGCTTCCCACCGGCAGGAGGACGGCCGCGGCGACGACCGCGAGCACGCCCAGCGGCACGTTGACGTCGAACACCAATCGCCACCCCGGGTCCGGCCCGAACGCCTGGATGATCAGCCCCCCGACCAGCGGGCCCAGCGCCACGGAGAAACCGATGGTCGACCCCATGATCGCCAGGGCCCGCGCCCGTTTGCGGTCGGTGAACATCAGCTGGATCAACGCGGTGACCGACGTGAAGAAGATGCCACCGCCGAGTCCCTGAACGGCCCGCGCACAGACGAGCGGAGTCTCGCCGTGCGCAAGTCCGCAGGCCAGGCTCGCCGCGGTGAACAACGACAGGCCCACGACGAAGACCCATTTGTGGCCGAACCGGTCACCCACCCTGCCAGCGGGTATCAGAGCCAACCCGAAAGCCAGCGCATAGCCCGAAACTATCCATGACAGCGTGGCGTTCGACGCCGCAAGGCCGGTGCGGATGGCCGGCAGTGCGACGTTGACGATGGTGGTATCCAGCAATGCCATGAACGCGCCCACCAGCAGCACCGCCAGGGCGAACCAGTTGCGGCGTTCGGCACCAATGGTTTTCGGCATCGAGGTCGTCACGACTGCTCACCTCCCGCGCGCCGGCCGGTGACTATCGTCGGGAGCGCCTCGGAAAGCTCTTCATGCCAACCGATTTCGGCGCGCAGCCGGTCGGCCCGGTGCTTCATGACCAGCTTCTCGGCCACGGTGAGGTAGCGGTCGATCGCGGCGGCATGGGCTTCCCACTCGGTGAGCATGGCGTTCAGCGACGTGATCCGGGCCGCGATGGTCGCCGGCAGGTCACCGAGGTGGTCGGGCTGCAACCGGGTGATCGCCAGGTCGAACGGGTCCGGTTTGATGACGATCTCGCGCAGCGCGCGCAGCCGCAGACCGCCCAGCGCCTCGCGGCCGGCATCGGTGATGGCCCAGATCTGCCGTTGCGGATACGCGCCGGACCGCTCGATGCGAACCTCCTCGATGAGGTCGTCGGCGGCCAGTCGCTTGATCGCTCCGTACAGGGCGCCCACGGTGATGTCCGTCCAGAGGGCGACGTGCTCTTCCTCGGCAAGCAGGCGGAGCTGGTGTCCATGCATCGGGCCGCGCTCCTCGAGACCCGCCAGGATGAAGATACGTATCGATGACACGCAACTACTCTCGCACGAGTACTCGCCCGTAGTCCAGAGGCAATGCAAACTGAGCAGGGTTCGGCCGGCCGGGCCTATGGCAGGGGCCCACCGGCGGCGATCGCTGCCAGCGTCGCGAACTGCTCGCCCTCCAGCGAGGCGCCCCCGACCAGGCCGCCGTCGATGTCCTCCTGAGCGACGAGATCGCCGACGTTCTTGGCGTTCATCGAACCGCCGTAGAGCACCCGGACGCTTTCGGCGATCTTTGGCGACGCGAGGGACGCCAACTCTTTGCGGATCGCCGCACACACCTCCTGCGCGTCGGCGGAGCTGGCCACCCGGCCCGTGCCGATCGCCCACACCGGCTCGTAGGCGATCACCACGTTGGCGATCTGCTCGGCCGATAGCCCGGCCAGCGAGCCGCGCAGCTGGTTTTCGCAGTAACTGACGTGTTCGCCCGCCTCGCGAGTCTCGAGGTGCTCGCCGATGCACACGATCGGGGTCAGCTCGTGCTTGAGCGCCGCGGCGGCCTTCGCGGCCACCAGCGCGTCGTCCTCGTTGTGATAGGTGCGCCGCTCGGAGTGGCCGACCACGACGAAGCTGCAACCGAGCTTGGCCAGGAAGGCCCCGCTGATGTCACCGGTGTAGGCGCCCGAGTCGTGCGGGGACAGGTCCTGGCCGCCGTAGGTCAGCCGCAGCTTGTCGCCGTCGACCAGGGTCTGCACGCTGCGCAGGTCCGTGAACGGCGGCAGGACGGTGACGTCGACCTTGTCGTAGTACTTGTCCGGCAGCGCGAACGCGATCTTCTGCACCAGCGCGATCGCCTCGAAGTGGTTGAGGTTCATCTTCCAGTTGCCGGCGATCAGCGGCTTGCGGCTCACGCGTCTCCTCCACTTGGTTGCGGCTCCCCGAGCACCTCGATGCCCGGCAGCGTCTTGCCCTCCAGGTATTCCAGGGACGCGCCGCCGCCGGTGGAGATGTGCGAGAAGTCGGCCTCCGGGATGCCCAGGGCGCGCACCGCGGCGGCGGAGTCGCCGCCGCCCACCACGCTGAACGCGCCCTTGCCGGTGGCCGCGGCGATGGCCTCGGCGACGCCCCGGGTGCCCGTGGCGAACGCCGGGAACTCGAACACGCCCATGGGGCCGTTCCAGAAGACGGTGCGGGCGTTGGACAGCAGGGCCGCGAAGCGCTTCACCGATTCAGGCCCGATGTCCAGCCCGATCACGTCGTCACCGATGGCGTCGGCGGCCACCGTCTGCGGCGGCGAGTCCGCGGCGAACCGCTCGGCCACCACGACGTCCCTGGGCAGCCGCAGCACGTCGACGTAGGTGTCCAGCAACCGGCGGCAGGTGTCCACCATCTCTTCTTCGAGCAGCGACTTCCCCACCGAAAAGCCTTGTGCGGCAAGGAATGTGAAGCACATGCCGCCGCCGATCACGATGCTGTCGGCCTTGGTCGCCAACGATTCGATGACGCCGAGCTTGTCGGACACCTTCGACCCGCCGAGCACGACGGCGTACGGCCGCTCGGTGGAGCTGGTCAGCTGCTCCAACACCGCGATCTCCTCGGCCACCAGGGTGCCGGCGTAGTGCGGCAGCAGCGTGGCGACGTCGTACACCGAGGCCTGCTTGCGGTGCACCACCCCGAAGCCGTCGGAGACGAAAGCCCCTCCGGGCGAGACCAATTCGGCGAGCTCGCGGGCGAGCGCGAGCCGCTCCCCGTCGTCCTTGCTGGTCTCGCGCGGATCGAAGCGGATGTTCTCCAGCAGCAGCACGTCGCCGTCCGTCAGCCCCTCGGCCCGGGCCAGCGCGTCGCCGCCGACCACATCGCCGGCCAACTGCACGTGCCGGCCGAGGTGTTCGCCGAGCGCGGCGGCGACCGGCGCCAGCGACAGCTTCGGGTCGGGGCCACCCTTCGGGCGACCGAGGTGCGCGGCGACCACGACCTTGGCGCCGGCGTCGACGAGCGCCTGCAGCGTCGGCACCGACGCGGCGATCCGGCCCGGGTCGGTGATGGCGCCCTCCTCGTCGAGCGGCACGTTCAGGTCGGAGCGCACCAACACGCCGCGACCCGAGACGCCTTCGGCGAGAAGGTCTTTCAGGTTCGGAATGCCCACGACTACAGGGACTTGCCGACCAGCGCGACGAGGTCTATGAGGCGGTTGGAGTAGCCCCACTCGTTGTCGTACCAGGACACCACCTTGGCCTGGTTGTCGATCACCTTGGTCAGCCCGGAGTCGAAGATCGAGCTGTGCGGATCGGTGACGATGTCGCTGGAGACGATCGGCGCGTCGTAGTACTTCAGGATGCCCTTCAGCCGGCCCTCGGCGGCGGCCTTGAACGCCGCGTTGATCTCGTCGGCGCTGGCCGACTTGGCCAGTTCGACGGTCAGGTCGGTGACCGAACCGGTGGGGATCGGCACCCGCAACGCGTAACCGTCGAGCTTGCCCTTCAGTTCGGGCATCACCAGCCCGATCGCCTTGGCGGCGCCGGTGGAGGTCGGCACGATGTTCAGCGCGGCCGCGCGGGCGCGACGCAGGTCCTTGTGCGGGCCGTCCTGCAGGTTCTGGTCCTGGGTGTAGGCGTGGATCGTGGTCATCAGCCCCTTGACGATGCCGAACTCGTCCTGGAGCACCCGGGTGACCGGCGCCAGGCAGTTCGTGGTGCACGACGCGTTGGAGATGATGTTCTGGCTGCCGTCGTACTTGTCGTCGTTGACGCCGAGCACGATGGTGATGTCCTCGTCGGTGGCGGGCGCGGAGATGATCACCTTCTTGGCGCCGGCGTCCAGGTGGCCCCTGGCCTTGGCCGCGTTGGTGAAGATGCCGGTGGACTCGACGACGACGTCGACCCCGAGGTCACCCCAGGGCAGCGCCGCCGGGCCTTCCTTCACCTCGAGCGCCTTGATCTTCTTGCTGCCCACGACGATGGTGTCGTCACCTTCGAGGCTGACGTCATACGGCAGGCGGCCCAGGATGGAGTCGAATTTCAGCAGGTGCGCCAGGCTGGCGTTGTCGGTGAGGTCGTTGACCGCGATCACCTCGATATCAGCGGTGCCCTGCTCCTGTTGAGCCAGTAAGGCCCGGTAGAAGTTCCGCCCGATTCGACCGAAGCCGTTGATGCCTACTCGGACCGTCACTTGTCTCTCCCTGTCTTGTGATGTCTCTAGAGTCCGCTGATTACGCGCTCGCCGTCAGCCTAGATGAGTAACATGCACGGTCGCCGCCCCGGTTCCCGCGGCGAATGTGATGTCAGCCGCGGCGCGGTTTCTTCAGCCACTTCAGCGCCGACTCGGCGGCGTGGTAGCCGCACAGCCCGTGGATGCCGGCCCCCGGCGGCGTCGACTGGGAACACAGGTAGACGCCCGGGACGCCGGTCGCGTAGGGGTCGACGGCGATGCGCGGGCGGAAGATGACCTGCAGCCCGTCGTTGGCGCCGCCGATGATGTCACCGCCGATGAAGTTGGCGTTGTACGCCTGCAGTTCCGCGGTCGACTTGCTGACCGTCGCCAGCACGCGCTCGGAGAAGCCGGGCGCGAACCGCTCGATCTGCCCGACGACGGCGGTGGTGGCGTCGCCGTCGTAGCCGAACGGCACGTGCGCGTACGCCCAGATCGGGTTGACGTTGCCCGCCGAACGCGACGGGTCGGCCAGGTATTGCTGGCCGAGGAGGACGAAGGGCCGGTCGACCATCTTGCCCTGCGCGCGTTGGCGTTCGGTGTCGGCCATCTCGGCGAAGGTGCCGCCGAGGTGCACGGTGCCGGCCCGCGCGCAGTCGGGGTTCGTCCACGGGATGTCGCCCTCGATCGCGAAGTCGACCTTGAACGCCGAGGAGCCCTCGCGGTAGCGCCCGTACGACCGCCGGATCCGGCCCGGCATCGCGTCGCCGTAGAGGGCGAGCGCGGCGGCCGGGCTGAGGTCGAGCATGACGATGTCCGCGTCCGGGATGTCTTTGCGGCTGGTGACCGTCACCCCGGTGGCCACCGAGCCGCCGTGCTCCTTCAGCGCGGCGGCCAGCGCCTGGCTGATGGACCCGGACCCGCCTTGCGCGACGGGCCAGCCGTAGCGGTGCCCGCTGGCCAGGATCATCAGCCCGAGGGACGCGGTGAGCGGGCGGTCCAGCCGCGTGTAGACGTGCGCGGCGGCGCCGCCGAACAACGCGCGGACCGGCTCAGTGCGAAACCAGCGGGCCATCGTGGTGGCCGGCAGCAGCGCCCGGGGCCCGAAGGCGGCCAGGCGAATCGGGTGGCGCGGGATGCCCAGCACCGGGCCGAGCAGGTCCTCGGCCAGCTCATCGAACCCCGCCGCCAGGTCCCCGATCGCCCGCCGCCAGCGGGCGGCGTCGGGGCCCATGCGGGCCACCGTCTCCTCGATCGACCGGTAGAGCACGCCGGCGCTTCCGTCGTCGAGCGGGTGCGCGCAGTCGACCTCCGGCCAGTTCCACCGCAGCCCGTGGCGCTGCAGGTCGATCTCCTTCCACAACGGCGAGCCCACGCCCAGCGGGTGAAACGCCGAGCAGTGGTCGTGGATGACGCCTGGCAGCGTCAGTTCGCCGGAGCGGGCTCCCCCACCGACGGTGTCGCGCGCCTCGAGCACCTGAACGTCGACGCCGTGGCGGGCGAGCTGGATCGCCGCGGCCAGGCCGTTGGGGCCGGCGCCGACGACCACCGCACGGGTCATCGAGCGCTGCGCCGCGTCGGGTCGCCGCGAGCGATCACATGCACGGGCAACTCGTCTCCGGGCTCCGGCCACGGCTGCCGGGTGAGCATGTCGTCGACGTTGACATAGCCTTCCTCGATCAGTCCAGCCTTGGCGTCGAAGATGCGGTACCACTGCTTCCGGATGTGGATCGGCTGTCCCTCGAGGACGATCACCCGCACGTCGCCGTCGGAGAAGTGGCAGCGGCGCTGCACGGCTTCGAGCAGCTGCTCGTTGTGCAGGTGGCCCTCGCCGAAGTTCCAGCCGACGAGCGGCCCGGCGACGATCTCGCCCTCGCGGATCTTGTAATTGGCCTCCTCGGCCTCTCCCCCCAAGGCGCGAGGCACCAGGGCGTTGAGCGCGCGGCCGTGCACGTGCATGGCCCGGAACGCCGCGGTCTTGTCCGCCATGATCTCCGCGGTCTCGGGGTCGTAGAGCCGGGCCAGCTGGTTGACGACGAGGGCGGAGCTCTTGACGATCTCGGCGTCGATCTTTTCCTCGGCGCCGGCGCGGAAGCACCACACGCTGGAGGCCCAGTTGCCGGCGTAATACCTCATCGCCGGGAGGAATGAAATCTTCTCCGGGAACATGTTTCCCACGATCACGAATGCCGCCGCGGCGATGACGAGGGCCCACAGCAGCGGCGAACGCAGGTCGGTGGCCCGGATCGAGGCGTAGTGCCCGAACAGATAGAACAGCGAGAAGATGAAAAAAACGTTCCACTCCAACGGAACTCCCATCGGGAGGTTGGAAATGATGTTGAGGTGGAAGATGACCATGAATCCGATCAGGAACCACCGCCACGGGTGATCGCCGGCGAAGAAGACCAGCACGGTCGGAACCACGAATTCGGCTGTGGTGCCGCCGACGTGGGCCATCATCTTCGGCAACCAGGTGGGACGCAGATCGTTGATGTGGTCGCGGTACAGCATGTGCTTGAGCGGGTTGAACAGTTTGGGCCGCAACAGCGCGTTGTTGCTCGTCATCACCGACACCACATACGGGAAGTGGTGGTTTAGCTTGGATGTTGCGGCGCCCCACCACAACAACAGCATGATGAGCTTGTATGCCGCGATCTGATCGGTGAACGGGAAGAAGAACACAAACAGCTTGAGCCAGTAGTGCTCGCCGCGCGCGGCCAAGAAAATGGTCTTGTCGCGCAGGCCCAGTACGGCCAGCGCGACGATCGTCGGGATGACGCGAACGGGGTCGATCAGGCCAACGTCACCGGCCGCGGTGACCGGCCCGCCGTGGCCGGGCGACAGCAGCGCCCACACCCCGCCGGCCAAAACGATTGCGTACAGCGCGACGTCGACGACGGTGCGGTTGTCACCGGCCGTGAACGGCACCTTTGTCGGCCACGCCGGCAGCCGAATCGTGTTGGGCCGCAACCAGTACAAGATCCCACCGATGGGCGGCATGAACCGTCCGGTCAGCGGGCCGGACCCACAACCCAGGCCCAGCACCTCGAACATCAGCGTGTAGACGATGACCTTCTGGTAGACGATCGGCTGCGTCCACCAGTCGGCGATGCGGCCGAGCCCGCCGAGGCCCGGGGTCAGCGAGATGATCGCGGCGGCGACGACGATGTACAGGGCGATCTTGATCAGGTACAGCAGATACACGGCATACGGTGTCCCGAAGCCGTGTTCCGCCCAGTGCCGCGTCACGACCTGCAGCCGGGTGGCCCGGGGCAGAGTGGGCCAGGCCTTGCGATCGACGTCGGGAAGCTCCGGGGTCATGAATCCCATGGGCGGCCTCGTTCGGTGTCGGGAGAAACCAGTTCGACCCTCAAATGTATCGGCACCGCGATCCAGTGTCACCGATTCCGCGCCACCCGGCTCCCCGCCGGTGGTATTGGCGACGAAAACCGTTGTGTTTCAGGCGAATACGAGGGCTCGGCTAGCGAGCCATGGGGCGCCGCCGCGCGGAATGGGCGGGCGGCTCGCCGGGGGCCCGGCGGGCGAATCGGCGGCGCAGGTTCTCCAGCATCGCGTCGAGATTGTCCCGATCCTGTTCCTCGATTCGCGCCATGCGCCGAAGGTTGCAGACGGCATCGGCGTCACCGGCGACTTGCGCGGACGCGATCGCCTTCTGATAGTCGTCGATCCGCTGTTCGATGAGCCTGCGATTCTGGGAGAGCAGCCGGATGAAGTAGTCCGCCTGGCGCTGATCCGCCGCGTCCGCGCCGGCCGGGTCGACGTCGCCCGCCGGCGCGGGCGGCTGGCTCGTCTGGGCCGGTTCGGACCGGACCACGCTGGCGTGCAGCCGGCGAGCGCGCCGGTCACGAGGCGTGATTTTGCGTGCGGGGCCCGATCGGGCGCTTAGTTCGGGGGACAAACCGGCAGCGTCCATCGGGTTCCCCGCTTCTCGATATCTCACTGAGGGCGTCGTAACAATAGCGCCCGGACCGGGGCGACACCATATCAATGGACGCGATCGATGGACGCGGACAGAAATAAGCACCATGACGGCGGCCGCGCAGCGCTCGCTACCATCAAACTCGGCGCGGCCTTCAAACCTCGAGCGGCCTCGCGGGAGCGTCAAGGGAGGAACGTGACCGAAAACGATCACCGCGACGGCGGCGACATCGGCAAATTCGACCCCGTCCTGACCCAGCGCCTGATGGGCGTGATGCGCCCGGCGCTGAAGGTCTACTTCCGGTCCGAGGTGCACGGCCTGGATTCGTTCCCGCCCGGCGGGGCGCTGGTCGTCGGCAATCACTCCGGCGGCATGTTCCCGATGGACGTCCCGATCTTCACCGTGCACTTCTACGAGAAATTCGGCTACGACCGGCCCGTGTACACGCTGAGCCACGACATCCTCATGACCGGCCCCACCGGAGACTTCTTCCGACGCACCGGGTACATCCGGGCGAACCGGGAGAACGCGGCCCAGGCCCTGCGGTCCGGCGGGGTGGTGATCGTCTTTCCCGGCGGTGACTACGACGCGTACCGGCCGACGCTGTCGGAGAACGTCATCGACTTCGACGGCCGCAAGGGATACGTCAGGACGGCGATCGAGGCCGGCGTCCCCATCGTGCCCGCGGTGTCCATCGGCGGGCAGGAGACGCAGCTCTACCTGTCGCGCGGGACCTGGCTGGCCGAGCGGCTGGGGGTGAAGCGCCTGCTGCGCAGCGCCATCCTGCCGCTATCGTTCGGCTTCCCCTTCGGGTTCAGCGCCGTGATTCCGCCCAACCTGCCGCTGCCCACCAAGATCGTCACGCAGGTGCTGAAGCCGATCGACATCGCCGCGCAATTCGGCGACGACCCGGACGTCGACGAGGTCGACGAGCATGTCCGATCGGTGATGCAGCAGGCCCTCAAGGACCTGGCCGCCAAGCGACGCTTCCCGATCCTGGGCTGAGCCGTGGCTTCTCCCTTGAATCAAGCCTTCGGCGTCATCACCACCCTGCGGCGCGCGGGCATGATCGCGCCGATGCGGCCCGACCGCTACCTGAAGATCGCCGCGGCCATGCGCCGCGAGGGCATGGGGATGACCGTCGGCTTCGCCAGTGCGGCGCAACGCTGCCCCGACCGGCCCGGCCTGATCGACGAACTGGGCACGCTGACCTGGCGCCAGCTGGACGAGCGGATCAACGCGCTCGCCGCGGCGCTGCAGAAACTGCCCGCCGGCCAGCCCCGGGTCGTCGGGATCATGTGCCGCAACCACCGCGGCTTCGTCGAGGCGGTGGTGGCCACCAACCGGATCGGGTCCGACGTGGTGTTGCTCAACACGTCATTCGCCGGGCCGGCGCTCGCCGAAGTCGTCAACCGCGAGGGTGTGGACGCCGTCATCTACGACGAGGAGTTCACCGAGACCTTGGACCGCGCGCTGGCCGACAAACCCGAGGCCACCCGCATCGTGGCCTGGACCGTCCCCCGCGAGCGGGAGGGGCCCCCAGGGCAGCACGAGCTCACCGTCGAGCGGCTGATCGGCGCGCACAGCGGCCAGCAGCCCGAGCGCACCGGGCGCAAGGGCAGGATGATCCTGCTGACCTCCGGCACCACCGGAACGCCCAAGGGCGCCAACCAAACTGGCGGCAACGCGGGCATCGGCACGCTCAAGGCCATCCTGGACCGCACGCCGTGGCGGGCCGAGGAGACGGTCGTGGTCGTGGCGCCGATGTTCCACGCCTGGGGTTTCTCGCAGTTGATCTTCGCGGCGTCGATGGCGTGCACGGTGGTCACCCGGCGCAAGTTCGATCCGGAGGCGACGCTGGACCTCATCGACCGGCACCGGGCGACCGGCCTGGCGGTGGTGCCGGTGATGTTCGACCGCATCATGGAGTTGCCGCCCGAGGTGCGCAAGCGGTACAGCTGCAAGACATTGCGATTCGCGGCGGCATCCGGCTCGCGCATGCGCCCCGACGTCGTCACCGCGTTCATGGACGAATTCGGCGACGTGATCTACAACAACTACAACGCCACCGAGGCCGGCATGATCGCCACCGCCACCCCGGCGGACCTGCGGGCGGCGCCCGACACCGCGGGCCGGCCGGCGGGCGGGACCGAAATCCGGATTCTGGATGCGGATTTCAACGAATTGCCCACCGGTGAGGTCGGCACCATCTATGTCCGCAACGACACCCAGTTCGAGGGTTACACGTCGGGCAGCACGAAAGATTTCCACGCCGGGTTCATGTCCTCGGGCGACGTGGGCTATCTGGACGAGGCCGGCCGGTTGTTCGTGGTCGGGCGCGACGACGAGATGATCGTCTCCGGCGGGGAGAACGTCTACCCGATCGAGGTGGAGAAGACGCTGGCGGCGCACGACGACGTGGCCGAGGCCGCGGTGATCGGCGTCGACGACGAGCAGTACGGCCAGCGCCTGGCGGCGTTCGTGGTGCTGAGCCCGGGCGCCCAGGCCACGGCCGAGACGCTCAAGCAACACGTCCGGGACAACCTGGCCAACTACAAGGTCCCCCGCGAAATCGCCATCCTCGACGAGCTTCCGCGCAGCAGCACCGGAAAGATCCTGCGCAGCGATCTGCAGTCCCGGGTCACCGGCTGATGCGTCGCTTTTCGCAACTGCGGCGTCCCCGGCCGCTGGCGCGCGCCGCCCTGGAATTGGCCAACGCCGCCAACGGATTACGGCCGCTGGCCCGCAAGGGCTACAGCACCGTGCTGGTCTTCTGGTTCGGCTGGCCGACTTCGGAGGTGCCGGGCGTCTACTTCTCCGTCTCGCTGGTGGACGCGCTGCGGCGCTGGCGGCGCGGCCATTTCGAGGGGCGGCGCGGCAAGGCGGCGCTGGCGCTGACCGCCGCGTCGTGGGCGATCCTGGGGGTGATCCGCTACCGCGCCGTCACCACCCCCGGGCCGGTGCTGGAGGCGGGGCTGCGCGAGCAGCTCGGACACGACTATTCCGAGGCGCTGGGCAAGCTGCCGCACACCAAGCCCACCCGCAGTGGGCGGCGCAGCCTGCCGCTGGGCAACACCGTGGCGCGCCGGCGCTACGTCGAGAAGACCAACATTGTGTCCTACGGGCCCAACGGCCGCGCCAACCTCGCCGACATCTGGCGGCGCCGCGACCTGCCGCGCGACGCCAAGGCCCCGGTGCTGCTGCAGGTGCCGGGCGGCGCCTGGATGATCGGGATGCGGCGGCCGCAGGCCTACCCCCTGATGAGCCACCTGGCCGCGCGCGGCTGGGTGTGTGTCTCGATCGGCTATCGGGTCTCCCCTCGGCACACCTGGCCCGATCACATCGTCGACGTCAAACGGGCGCTGGCGTGGGTCAAGGAGAACATCGCCGACTACGGCGGTGACCCCGACTTCGTCGCGGTCACCGGCGGCTCCGCGGGCGGGCACCTGTGCGCGCTGGCGGCGCTGACCCCGAACGACCCGAAGTTCCAGCCTGGCTTCGAAGAAGCCGACACGTCGGTGGTGGCCGCCGTCCCGATCTACGGCCGCTACGACTGGTTCTCCACCGAGGGCGAGGGCCGGCCAGAGTTCGTCTCGCTGCTCGAAAAGTTCGTCGTCAAGCGGCCATTCGACTCTCACCGCGACGTCTACGTCGACGCGTCACCGATCCGGCGGCTACACGCCGACGCGCCGCCCTTCTTCGTGTTGCACGGCAGCGACGATTCGCTCATCCCCGTCGGCGAGGCCCAGGAGTTCATCGAGGAACTGCGCGCGGTGTCGAAATCCCCGGTCGCGTACGCCGAATTGCCCAGCGCACAACACGCTTTCGACATCTTCAGCTCGCCCCGCGCGCATCGGTCGGCGGAGGCCGTCGCGCGCTTCCTGTCCTGGGTGTACGCGACCAACCCGCCCGAGCGCGACTAAGGCCTGACTTCCAGCTCCTCGAGGCGTGTCGGCGCCTCATCGCCTGCGCCTGCGCCAGCGATACGGACGTCGAATACCAAGTTGTATGACCATCGCAGGATACCTAGCTCCGCGTCTCGCGATATGGGCTTGTGCATTGACGTGCCTGAGTGGTGGTCATACACTATGCGTATGGATGTCCAACCCGCCATCTACTGTCGCCAACGGAAGTTGAGACATCAATGAATCCGAAAAGCACCGCTCCCAACGTCCTCGACGCCGGCCTCCCCACGTTCAGCTACGGCCTTGACGCCACTCCGCAGGACATCCTCGAAGACGTGCGCACCGCGCAATCGCGTGCGCCCATCGCCATCGGCCCTCTCGGTCCCGAAATACTCTCCTACGATCTGGCGCGGGATATGCTGCGCGACAGCAGATTCAGGCTGCCACCCGGCCTGACGCTGGCAGCACAGGGCGTCACCTCAGGCCCGCTGTACGACAAGCTGATGAGCAGCCTCCTTGGTCTCGACGGCCCGCCGCATACTCGCTTACGCAAACTGGTGTCGAGGGCGTTCACTCCGCGCGCCACGTCACCTTTACAGGACACGATTCATGAAGTGGTGAACGCACTGATCGATCACGTAGCAGAGGCCGGTCGCTGCGACGTCGTGACCGACATCGCGCGGCCCTACCCCACCCCGATCATGTGTGCGCTGATCGGTGCGCCTCGGGCAGACTGGCATCTTTTCGCACAGTGGACCGACGAAATTTTCAAGGCTTTCAACATTCAGCCCGACGCCAACTTCGATGAAGCCGCGATCATGCGGTCGTGGAACGAGCTGGACGCCTATGTCGATGACATGGTCGCTGCACGCAGGAGTCATCTGACTGATGATCTGCTGTCTGAGCTCATCCGCGCCGAAAGCGAGGGCGACCGGCTCAATCTCGACGAACTGCGCATGCTGGTGGCCGGCTTCCTGATGGCGGGGACGGACACCACCCGACACCAACTGGCTGCCTCGGTGCAGGTGCTGTGCGAGCATCCGGATCAATGGGCGAAGCTGGGCGACCAGCCAGAGCTTGCGATGCAGGCGGTTGAGGAGAGCATGCGGCACTCGCCGGCGGTCTGTGTCGCGGTGCGAGCCGCTACCGAGGATGCCGAATTTGGTGGGTACACGTTCCCGGCGGGGACCTTGGTAGTCGTGAACACCTTTGCAGCCAATCGTGATCCAGCGATTTATAGCGATGCTGATCGTTTCGACATCACCCGCAAGGACGTGCCGCCGATTCTGACTTTCGGTGGTGGCGCGCACTACTGCCTAGGGGCCAACCTCGCCCGCCGGGAATTGGCGGAAGCACTTATAGTCCTCGCCCGACGTCTCACCGCACCCCACCGCATCGCTCCTGCGCCGTGGAAATCCCTGCTCGGTATGACCGGCCCGACAACGCTCGAGATCGAATTCGAGGCCGAAATGCTTGTGGCTGCGGATGCGTAGTCGCGGCTGGGCGGGATCGACCCCCGCCTCGGACGAGGAGGCCATCGCCCGCATCCTGGATGCGGTGGACGAAGTGGTCGCCGAACACGGATCGGCGCTACGCCTGGCCGACGTCGCCCGGAAAGTCGGCGTCACTCGCCAGACGGTGTACCGCTACTTCCCCAACGCGGACGCGCTGCTCATCGCCAGCGCGATGCGTGCGGTCAACGGTTTCGTCGACCAAGTTGTAGACCACGTCAGCGGCCTCAATGACCCGGTCACTGCGATCGTCGAAATAATCTCGTTCGCAGTTGAAAACCTCACCGGCGATCCACAGTTGGAGAGCTTGCTTACCCAGCCCCCTGAGGGCGAAGCCGCCATCTCACTCACCTCCGACCCAGCGATCATTTTCTGCTTGTCAGCCTTCCACCGCCTCGATATCGATTGGAAGCTTCACGGCTTCGACACCACCGCGCTCAATGAGCTTGCCGAAATGACCTTGCGCACAGTGCATTCTCTCCTGACCGATCCCGGGCAGCGGCCGCGCGACGGAATCGCACTACGCCGCTTTGTTGCACGATGGCTCGGTCCAGCGATCCTCTATCCGCGGATGACGTCGCTGCCGATCCACGCAAACGAACGCTTCCACGATGAAGACGGCGAAAGACGAGGGGCTTTCACCTCGAGCAAATATGCCCGATAGTTAGCGGATGACAGCGCAGGCCGGATGTGATGAGTTCACCGATCTCGAAGATCCCATCATGTTCAGCGATCCCTATCCGAGATATGCCGAGCTGCGCAGATCAGCCCCGGTGTCGCGGGCGCGGGCCCCTCTGATAACCGGAGGTAAGGGCAAGGGGTACATGCTGACCCGATACGAAGATGTGCTCGCCATGCACGCCGACCCGCGGTTTTCCAGCGACGTGATGCGCCACGATCCGGTCCGCCGCGTGCGCTGGCTGATACCGAAGCCGATCCGGCTGCTGACCGAGACCATGGCGACCAAAGACGACCCCGATCATCAGCGATTGCGCAGACTGGTGCACAAAGCGTTCACGCCGAAATTGGTCGCCGGGTTGGCCGACGAGATCACCCGTATCGCGCTGGAGCTCATCGAGCAGTTGGCGCGGGCGGGCGAGGTCGATCTGGTCAGTGATTTCGCTGTGCCGTTCCCCTTGACGGTGATCGCCAGGTTGCTCGGCGTCAAAGACGACGAGCGCAAAGAATTCCATGTCCTGTGCATGCGGTTGACCCAGAGTTCGGCGTCGGGGCCACGGGGCATGTTCGGGGTGATCACTGCCGCCGCAAGGCTGACGGATCTGTTCGAACGCCTTGCCGATGAACGGCGTCTCGATCCCGACGACGGGCTCATTTCGCAGCTGGTGCGGGCCACCCACGAGGGTGACAAGCTCAGCGACCGCGAAGCGATAGCGATGATCTTTCTGCTCCTGCTGGCCGGACACGACACCACGTCCAACCTGATTGGCAACAGCGTCGTGGCCCTGCTCGACCACCCCGATCAGCTCGCGCTGCTGCGCGCGCAGCCGGAAATGATCGACGCCGGGATCGAGGAATTGTTGCGGTTCACCGCCCCGGTGGCGGTGGGCGCGCCACGCGTCGCGTTGGAGGACGTGGACATCGCGGGAACCCGAATCAGCAAGGGCAGCAGGGTTTTTGGGATGCTCATTTCCGCCAACCGAGATGAGACCGTCTTCCCCGATGCTGACGAACTCAATCTTTCGCGCTCACCGAACAAGCACTTGGCCTTCGCGTCCGGCGCACACTACTGCCTTGGGCATCACCTCGCACGATTGGAGGGCCGCATCGCGCTCACCGAGTTACTGCAGCGGTTTGACCATCTGGAGCTCACCGTGCCCCGGGAAAGTCTGCGGTTGCGGCGCATCGTTACCTTGCGGGGGTTGGAGTCGTTGCCGATGCGCGTCAGCTGACTGGGCGTCTCAGGTTGGCCAGGCTGGCGGCGGGCTGGCAATTCTGTGTAATCCCTTGTGTAACTTTGGTTTCAAGGGTCACAAGTCGGGCTTTTTTGTCGGTGGGTGTTCCTAGAGTTTGAGGCATGGGTGCGAGCAGTCGTGAGGAGATCGTCGAGGCTATCGACGCGCTCGGCGACGACGCGGACCGCTTGTGCGAGTTGTCCTTTGACGTGCTCACCACCCCGGAGCGGTTGCGCGTCTTGGAACGGGTGGAAAGCGTGGCACGCCGGCTGCGCACACCCCAGCACGCGCTGATCAACCAGCTCGATGCGCAGGCCAGTCCCGAAGAGTTGGGTGGCTCGTTGCGCTCGGGGCTGGCCGACCGGTTGCGCATCACCAAGGCCGACGCCGCCCGGCGCATCGAGGAAGCCCGCGAGCTCGGGCAGCGCCGGGCGCTGACCGGCGAACCGTTGCCGCCGAAATTGAGCGCGACCGCGGCCGGCCAACGCGCGGGACTGATCGGCGA